>CAZFMX010000003.1:0-37888 GCA_964520425.1 uncultured Desulfobacteraceae bacterium | reverse complement strand
CCGACGGTACGCTTTGGGCCATGGGTTCTAATGAGTATGGTCAACTCGGCGACGGCACGACCACCAATCGCTACGCCCCCATTCAGGTTGCCACAGATGTATCGCAGGTGGCTGCGGGAAGCTCGCACAGTCTTTATGTAAAGACCGACGGTACGCTTTGGGCCATGGGTTCTAATGAGTATGGTCAACTCGGCGACGGAACGACCACCGATCGCCACATGTCTGTTCAGGTCGCCACAGATGTTTTTCAGGGGACTGCGGGAAGCCGACATAGCCTATTTCTGCAGGCCGCTCCTGATTCAGATAACGACGGCTTAAAAGATTATTTAGAGGAAAGCGGCTGCACGGATCCACTCGATGCCGACACCGACGACGACGGTATTCCTGACGGGATTGAAGATGCCGACCACGACGGAATATGGGCTTTTAACGAAACGGATCCCTGTGACTCTGACACAGATGGTGACGGCGTTCAGGATGGCACCGAGTCCGGATATACCCTTGCTGATATAGGAAAAGATACGGATCAAAGCTTCTTTCAGCCCGATGAAGATCCTACATCTATCACGGATCCCACGAATGAAGACACCGATGGTGATGGGTCTTTGGATGGCGAGGAGGACTCAGACCATGACGGCGCCTTTGAGGCTGGTGAAACCGACCCCATTAATTCAGGAAGTCGAGACGATAAACTATCAAAAACCGGCGTGAAGGGCACCGTGACTTATAATGGGACACCTATAACGGCAATGGTTTTGGCAAACGGTAGGTACACATTTTCAGGTGGTATTGTAGGCCGTTTTAATCTGACGGATGTCCCACTTGACGCCAATGGAAATATCACCGTCTATGCCTTCTGCAGCGGTCTGGCGACATATAAAACTTTTTTATCTGCTGGCGCCTATAATCTTGAAATAGAGATGTGGAAGGATGAAGTCGGGAAGCAACTGATTGTAACATTCGATAGTATATCTGAGAGCTCAATCAAACCGGGATGGTATGACATTTCCGGAACCATTGAAAATGAATCCGGCACATCATTGGTTTCAATGACCCTTGCGAACGGCCAGCACACGTTCACAAACAATCCTACCGGTGAGTTTTTCTTGACTGTGCCGCTTGATGGTAATGATAGGATTACTTTTTATGGATTCTGCAGTGGTTTTTCTCCATATAAAGTTATCGGTGGCATAGATTTTTTCGACCAATTTTAATGTCAATCAATAGGAACGGGAATGACCTTAAACGACAAGTTTCTTGGCATTGATTTTTTAAAACAGCGTGTCGGCGACCTGAAACACCGTGTAGCAGAAGCTGGCCCCGTGAGCAGAAGAAGGACTCACGGGGCTAAGGTCAGCGGACTGATTTAGGAAGGCCGCGGCCCTCAAGTTGATTCCTTTTACCGGGGCAGGTTACCGGATACGTTTGATGGTCACCTCGACTACTGGGTCGCGCCAGTCGTATGTAGCCGCATCAAGGCCGTCCGGACCGCCTACGCCGTGAATGCCGGCATGAACGTGGATGTAGCCCTCGCCGTTCTCATCGATTCCCTCGCCCGTTTCGGGGTTGTCGTCCGAAGCGCCCAGCGCGCCTATCGTGGCTGCACTTTCATCGTTTGCCTCGCTACCGGCATCATAGGCGTTGGCATAGACGTGGATGCTTTCACCGATAGCCTTCGGCAACTCTACGCCGCGCACAGCGTAAAAGGCATCGTTGGTTGCCCCCAGCATAGCGGCAGCGCTCAGGTATATGGCGTAGCGCGAGGCACTGATGGTAGTGGAATTGGACTCGCCGGGGAGCAGGATGGGCGGCGTACGGTCTGTCAGTAAAGCCACCGCCTCCCAGACACCGTACGAGGCGGCAACCTCATCTACTAAGGGGACCGGAGAGCCGGTCTCCGCCGCCGTCGCAAGGCCGAAGTACAATGCATAGTCAGGATCTCCCGACACAGGAGTCGGACCCAGCTCGAAAAGCCGGAATGCGCTTGTGTGGGTCGCAATTACCGATGGCGCGACAGGCTGACCCAGGGTGGCATTCCTGATCGTGACACGGTACATGCGCTTTCCCCAGTGATTGTTATGACCCGCCATTGCGGCAGGAGTTAGGGAAATTGCACCGGCGGCAAGGATGGCGCCCAGCAAAGCGACTTTTATAAATGCTGTCTTCTTGTACATACTGACCTCCTTTCGGCCCGATATCGGGCAAAATAAATAAATGTGAATTTAGGCAACTTGTCCAAGTCGCGACCTCACCCGTTTCGTGACGCATGCTACCTGTTAGTTTCATCACTTTCGGGACTTGATTTCTAATAGAACAACGAAATATCACGTGGTAATCCCAAATTAATAAAAAAAGTATTACATTTCCGTAACGGATTATTAACAATAGGAAGGTTTCAGGCGGGTTGGTGAACCGGAAGATAAAAGGAATTTTCTTTATTGAATTTCTTGATGAATGTCATAGATTCAAGTAGTATGCAAACAAGAACTGATACCTTTTGAGTATTCCCTGAGAAACAGTTTTTGGAGATTTATTCAACAATATATCAAATCGACACTTCCATGCGGACTGGAGCCGGCCCGCCTTAATCTAGGATTCTTCCATGTCGCGACGTATTTTGGTGATCGAAGACAATAAAGATCTTGCCCATCTTCTGGAGTTACATCTTCGGGATCTCTCCTATCATGTTGATATTGCATTTGATGGAGATAAAGGCCTGTACAGTGCGGAATCACAGTCATATGACCTCATTATCCTCGATATTATGCTGCCGGGAGTTGATGGAATTGAAATCTGCCGAAGGCTGAGGAGCAGACCCGCCTACACTCCTATTCTCATGTTGACTTCAAAAACCTCTGAAATGGATCGCGTGCTGGGTCTGGAAATGGGGGCGGATGATTACGTCACAAAGCCTTTCAGCATACGAGAACTGATGGCGAGGGTAAAGGCCCTTTTCCGTCGGGTCGACGAGTTGAAAAAGGGTGATCAAACGGAAGCTCCCGAAGTGATTCATTCGAAGGATCTGACCATCGACATTCTGAAACGAACGGTGACTATAAAAGATCGTGCAATTGACCTGACCGCCAAGGAGTTCGACCTATTGGTCCACTTTGCCAAACACCCCGGCAGGACTTTCAATCGGGCACAGCTATTAGATCATGTATGGGGGTACGGTCACGACGGCTATGAACACACGGTCAATTCACATATCAATCGTCTCCGGACAAAAATTGAAGAGTCTCCCGCTGAGCCCAAATACATCCTGACCGTTTGGGGTGTTGGATACAAGTTCGCCGAGATTCAGGAGTAAGCCTCATGTTCCAATCCTTGTATTCCAAACTGGCCGCTGTATTGACGATCTTATTCTGCCTGATGGGCCTAGTCTTTTTAGTAGTCACCCTGTTCTCCACCGAGATGTATCAACAGGAAGTCAATCAAAGGCTCAATATTGAACTGCCGGAACATATCGTTTCCGAGCAACTTCTAATCAGAGATAACCGTGTCAACAGGGATGCCCTTGAAGAGATCTTTCATATGATGATGGTCATCAACCCTAACATCGAGCTCTACCTTATCGATCCTGAAGGCAACATACTCGCTTATTCCGCTCCCCAAGACAAAGTTAAACGAGAGAAAGTGAATGTTGGGCCTATCAAAGAATTGTTGGGGGGTAAAACGCAAATCCCTATTCTTGGTGACGATCCGCGTGACCCCTCAGGTAAAAAGATCTTCAGCGCAACCCGCATTTATGAGCAGGGGAGGCTCAAGGGCTATCTCTATGTCATTCTGCGCGGCGAGGCTTATGACAACGTTGTCCAAAAGCTGAAGGGAAGCTATATCCTTCAATTGAGTGGATGGATGATCGGGGCCAGCCTTCTCTTCGCTCTGACTACGGGTCTCATACTATTTGCCCTTCTGACCAAAAGACTAAAGAGGTTGTCAAAGGTGATGAGTGACTATAACGTGGCCGAACCTGCGAAACTGACTCATCTCCCTACTCCCAGGGCGAATGGAAAAGGCGACGAGATCGACCGCCTTTCCTCAACATTCAAAAAGATGGCCGAACAAATCCAGGATCAGATGAACAAATTGCGGGAATCCGACAACCTGCGGCGTGAATTGATTGCCAATGTTTCCCATGATCTGAGAACCCCCTTAAGCACCTTGCAGGGATATGTCGAAACCGTCCTATTAAAAGAAAAACAGCTTTCGGAAGATGAAAAAAGAACGTATCTGGAAACGGCCATAAAACACTGTAAACGGCTGGCGAATCTGATTAGTGAACTATTGGAACTCGCGAAACTGGAGTCCGACCAAATAAAAGTGCAGTATGAAATGTTTAGTCTGAGCGAACTTGTTCAGGATGTCATTTTGAAATTCCAACTCAAGGCCAATGAAAAGGGCATTCGGCTGATCCCTTTCACCCGTACTGACATTCCATTCGTCAGAGGAGATATCGGTTTGATTGAGAGGGTTTTTGAGAATCTGATTGAAAATGCTATTCACTACACACCGCAAGGCGGTTCCGTAGAGGTGGAGTTACTCCCCGATTCTGATCGCATTCTTGTTCAGATTAAGGACTCAGGCTCCGGTATCCCGGAAGAAGAACTCCCACACGTTTTCCAGCGGTTTCATCGATTGGATAAAGCACAGGAACAGGATTCCGGTCATTCCGGCCTGGGATTGGCCATCGCCAAAAAAATATTGGAATTGCACCAAAGCATTATTAAAGTTCAGAGTCGTCTCAATTCCGGGACCACCATCAGCTTTCATCTTGACGCCTATACTCCTCCGCAACAGCCTTCACCCGCTTAACGACTTATATCGTATAAAGCCAATAGCTTACGTAATAGAGGAGTACGCGATCACCTAAAGAATATTACATACGGAATCTATTTCACACCCCTTCCCTCATGATGGCTTGGGCTTCAGGGACAAGTTGTTACTGATTCTCTTTGGTCCAAGCCTCACTTTCTTCTCTTCTTTACTTTCATTTCTACTGATTTTACAAAAATTTTATATTTTCGTTATAGATTTTATATCTAACACACTTATTTTAGGTCTAAACAAGAGCTGTATCATAAATGGTTTTTCAAATCTTATGGATACGGGAAAGGAGGTCACAAAATGAAATCATCACTAATGATTATACTTACTATCTTTGCAGGCTTTCTTGTGTTAAGTTTCAATATGAAGAACACTGATTCTATGGAGAAAACCATGGACCATAATATAAATAGAACAGAGACAGCGACTTTGGCCGGTGGTTGCTTCTGGTGTGTGGAATCAGATTTTGAAAAAGTTGATGGTGTCATTGAAGTCATCTCAGGGTATACAGGTGGACATAAAGCAAACCCCAAATACAAGGAAGTTTCAAGCGGGACTACCGGGCATCTAGAATCTGTTCAGGTTATATATGACCCTGAACAAATTTCATATAGAGAAATTCTGGATATTCTATGGAGGCACATAGATCCCACAGATGGGGGAGGACAATTTGTTGACAGGGGAAATCAGTATAGGAGTGCTATTTTTTATCATAATGAAGAACAGAAAAAGATAGCGGAAGAGTCGAAAAAAGCCCTTGAAAACTCAGGTATTTTCAATAAACCTATCGCTACAGAAATCATAAAATTTGAAAAATTCTACAAAGCAGAAGATTACCACCAGAATTATTATAAAAGGAATCCCATAAGATATAAATATTACAGATGGAATTCCGGTCGCGACCAGTTCCTTGAGAAGGTTTGGAAAGATGAGATGAAAGAGAAAAAGATGAGCAACACGAAATATCATAAACCTCAAGATTCCGTGATTAAAGCCAATCTCACTCCTCTTCAGTATACGGTTACTCAGAAAGAGGGAACAGAACCACCTTTTCGAAACGAATACTGGGATAACAAAAAAGAAGGGATTTATGTAGATATAGTATCCGGAGAACCCTTGTTCAGCTCTACAGACAAATATAAATCAGGGACAGGGTGGCCTAGTTTTACACGACCATTGGAAAAAGAAAACATTATAGAAAAAGTAGACCGGAAACTCTTTGTAAAAAGAACAGAGGTAAGGAGCAAGTATGGTGATTCTCACCTTGGTCACGTTTTCGATGATGGTCCTGAACCAACGGGTTTGAGGTACTGCATTAATTCCGCATCACTCAGGTTTATCCCAAAGGAAGATCTGGAAAAGGAGGGTTATGGGGAATACGCAGGGCTTTTTCAGAAGAATAAGTAAGTCGATTTGATTTTCAGGAGCTATGACAACCGTGAAGTGAAGGGGGACACTGGGCCCTCCCCCCCTTATAAAATGTTGGTTTTGGCCTTATCTAAAACATCACGGACAGTTTTAATAAGTTCAACTCCATATAAAGTCTTCATAGCGTAGGCCATAATACGGAGTTCTTTAAGCATATCTTCATTAATATGATCACTGAAGCCGGAACACAGTATGATAGGTATGTTGGGACGTATCTTAAGAACCTCCTTATTAAGTTTATCTCCCGGTATATCCGGCATAGCCATATCAGTGATGTGAAATGAAAGAAAAAGGACTGGCTAAAAAGGATGATAACGATTTGTCGAAATTCGTTGAAGAGGGATTAGAGTTTTGAAGGCAAACAAATGGATGCTCCCTTTTTCCTTTTTATCTTATCCCTCACTCCAAATCTAAGGTTTCTCTCCCTAAAAAATCAGGGTTTCCCCGATAGACAAACTCCTATCACTCATATATAAAAAGCCAGCCATGGTTTTTTGGAGTCCATGCTGGGCCTCAGCCCCTGGCAAAGCCTTCCAAGGCTAAGTCAGGGGCTTTTTGACTAGACATAATTTGATAATTATGCTAAATATAACACATCATGACTCGAAGGCAGCAAAGACTATTAACTTAAAATCAAGGAAACTTTAGACACGATATCAGAATTCCGTGTCCTATCTCGATAACGAAGTGTGGTAACCGAGAAATGCCAGTAGTCCTGTTGAAATCAGTCTTGTCAAGACTGAAACGCTTTTATAAAACTACCGGGAAGTTCCTAGCAAGCATATTACCATTCATAATTCTTTTATCATATCTTCCATCTCTTGGCTCGGTTCTTTATAACAAGATATTTGCAGAAGATGTCATTGCTTTGGTTATCCAGGGAGACGATATTGGCGAACTATTGGCAGTAGTTAAGGCCAACTGGACGCAGAGGCTTCATGACAAAACTTCTGATAATGAGAATTTGAAGGCATTTCTCGAAACGATTGAAGAGGAATCACGGATAGACGTTGGGCAATCGTTGGAGATTGGGCTAGTGAGAGAATTGTTCGATTTCTATGTGCCAAGTATAAGTGACTTTGACCCACTTTCGCGGGAGATTATACTTCTGGAAATACAAAACCCTAGACACAAAAAAATCGAAGATATCTCTATTATGGTTCCGGGTGTATACAGTGTCTCAAACGTCAAAGTTTTGGCAGGACAGCTACACCCTCAAAAAATCAACGAGATAGAAACATCTTGGTCCTTAAATGAAGAATCTAACACATTGTTCTTTAGCGATATTGACGAACTCCCCCCGAATTCAGCTACTCGCATTTACATACTCGGCTATATTGGATATATACCTTCCTTTGATCACCCTGTGATTACATTCAATGGAGGAACCGCCAAGAATATTGAACTGGACAGAATGGACCCATCGATGTTGAGGCTTTATCAAAGGGGAATTTATCCATTGTGGCCCAATTGGCAAACATTCTTAATCTCTACCATTCTCGTACTAATCGCTTACTTAATTATTATAACTAGGAAACAAGAAGCAGAGGATTCGAAGTCGTCGGAATAATACTTTCAGTACCAAACAAAGCTAATTCAGCCGACGCAAAAAGCCGTACGAATGATTGGTGACTCAACTCTACATTCAGCGCTTAGAATTGTGAGGATTTGAAACGATGAAAAATCTCTTTCTGATAGACGGTACCTCGGGGAGCGGAAAGTCCGATCTCATCGAGTTTGTCTTTGACTTTCGTCACAACATCGCACTAGTCCCAAAGTATACGACACGTGAAATCCGCGACTATGAGATCAGTCAGAAACGCCTTCTCGACTTGAATTTTGTCTCCGATGATGAGTTTAATAGCCTTGAGTTGGATTACACGTATCCTTACGGCGGTAAGCGGTATGGATTTTCGAGAGACGCGCTCTTTCGTTGTTTAGAAGAGCGAGACAACGTTTTCGTGATTGTCCGCAATGCAGATCGTATTAAGAGATTGAAAGCAGAGTTTGATTTCATAAACGTTGTCGCCGTGTTTGTCCATACAGATGAGGATAAGGCCAGGGTGCGAATGAAACATGAAAAATTGACTGAAATCCAGATCGACTTCCGCCTAGCTCGGGCAGAAGAGGCGTTTGAGGACTACGTGATGAATTCGGGGCTATATGACGAAGTGATCATCAACAATTCTGATCGTGCCACCTATCATAGACTTGCTGATCAACTATTACAGAAATACAGCACAATGCCAGATGTCGAGGACGATCTGGTGTTCGTTCTCATGTCGTTTGATACTGATAACGAGGCACTTAAAGATTACTATATGGCAATGCAACGGGCTGTAGCGCGGATTGACGACAGGATTCGCTGTCTGAATCTTGATGACGTTTCGCCAGGATCACCGCGAATATCAGACACAGCAAAGGCGAAGATTCGCAATTGTAGACTTACGATAGTGGACTTAACCGGAAATAGACCCAATGTATTCTATGAACTTGGGTATGTGCACGGAATTCGAAAACCTTGTGTGATTACAGCTCAGAAAGGTACTCCTCCCATGTTCTACCCGGCCGAATATCGAGTTCTATATTATGCAAATGCTACTGAGCTAGAGGAAAAATTAGAAAATCATCTGCGAGGTATTCTCAATCCTTAAATAGATTGCGCCGAACAACCGCTTATGCGCAAGAGTTAAACACTTCCCATAGTAACCTATCGTTTTTTTATATCATCTGAAACAGAGACTTTGATACGTAGTAAATGATCAGGCCGAATATCCATGCTCTTCTAATCCCCTCACTCCAAATCTAAGATTTCTCTCCCTAAAAAATCAGGCTTTCCCCTATAGACTTCTTCATGTCAGTTCTTTATACTACTCTCATATTGGCTTCTCATACAGGCTTTGAGAATGTGGTCTATTTTGATGACGTGAAACTTGCTTCCCCTGTCCCCGAACCCGGCACCACGCTTCTGTTAGGTCGTGGTCTTGTTGGTATCGCAGGATTAAAGAGGAGGTTAAGAAAGAGCTAATGGGGTGTTTTATGGGACAATCCTATGATCTCCTGTCAAGCAGCAACAGACCGACTAGGAGACTTCTGTTTGCAATGATGTGCATTTGTTGCACCCTATGGTCTACAACAATCTGGGCTGCCGATTCAGACAAGGTAAAACTCAAGGAAGTCTATTCCCAATATAAAAGCCTTTTTCATCAGGGCAAATATGTTAGTTCTCTACCCTACGTCGAGCAGGCTCTGGAACTTAGTAAAGCCGTTTCTGGAGCCAAATCCAAGACTACTGTGATTCTCAGCCACGACTATGGCATCAACCTACTCAGAGCAGGCAAAGCAAAAGAAGCAAGCGATGTCCTTTCTGACACTGTCGACTTGTACAAAGAGGTTTACGGTAGCCAAGCTCCGGAATTAATCGGCTTATATGTTGACTTGAGTGATGCCCGTCGGACTGCAGACTACAAATCGAAGTGGTACAAATTACACGAACTGGCTCTCTCCATCGCTAAAAAAGTCCATGGAAAGAATTCTGCTGAATATGGGATGTTATTGGTCGATCTGGGGCATATCGAGTTGATCAACCAGGCTCAAAACGGCGAGAGGAAAATCAGAAGGGGATACAAGATTCTCAAAGACCTGGATATTCCTCATCCTGATATGTGTCGTGTTGAATTTATCATGGGCAAGCTCGAGTTAGGGCATCGTCGTTACATGGATGCCAGAACACATCTGGAAAGCTCTTTACTCGCAATGAATGAAGAGAGAGTAGGTCCAGATTTTGAACAGACTGCACGGGCCTTCCTGGTGGAAGCCTTGGAAAACCTGGGAGAAAGTGAATTGGCCACTGAACATCTTCTGGTCATCGGACGTAAGCAGGCTGAAGCGGGTATCTCAAATCTTAAGCCCCTATTCTTAAAAAAACCTAATTTCCCAGAGAATGTAATTAAGCAACAAACCGGTACCAATATCGATGTAAAAAAAATGAATGAAGGGACTGTGGTCTTGGAATTTGATGTGGATGAGAAAGGCTTTACACGAAATATTAGAGTGAAAATGCTGGATGGCCCTAAAGACTTTGTCGAACCGGCAATAGAAGCCGTGAAACAATACCGTTTTGCTCCACGATTTGTCGATGGAAAACCTGTTATGGTCAGGGACGTCACACGAACATTCAATTTCTTAATCTTCTGACATCTTGGGCTCTAGAAACGAAAAAAGGTCGTCTAAATGAGTGTCATCGGAAAAAAATAGCTGAATACAATATCGACTGTTTGATACCTTGGAGTGACTTACAGTTATGCCTTTCGGGCCGAAGCTTTGGCGGAGGCTGATGGTCTCATGTCCCGAACACCCTCCATTCCTTCTCCCAATCTAAGGTTTCTCTCCCTAAAAAATCAGTATTTCTACGGATAGACTAGCCCCAAGCAGTAAGATACATCAATACCTGTCATGGTTTTTAGCGCTCCATGGCCAACCTCCGCCCCTGGCCTGGCCCCCCACTTGCCTTGCCAGGGGCATTCTCTTTAAAGAAGATTATATTTGACAAAGGTCTCTATTTTCGATTAGTTTTGCCCAGATTCAGGATTTTGGCCGTTAACCCTTAAATCGCGAGGGTGACATGGACTAACTATCAAGGCCCCATTTTCTCATGACGGAGAAGTGGGGTTTTGTGGTTCCTACTAACATGCGCATGGCTTAATTCTACAGTTAGGTACTAGGAATGAACAATACAGATCCATATATTATGCTTTTTGCGCAAGCCTTGATTCTTCTGTTTGCATGTTATGCACTATTACGAGACCTACAAATTCGGAAACGAGTGAAACGAGGAGCAGAGATTAATGCGGAGGTAGTTCGCGGTGAAAAGTCGATGGGAAGCTTGTTTACAGTATATGGAGCTACAATTGCTTCATGCCTTGTCTTGATCGATAAAGCACAAGGTCTGGAAGGAAACAAAGTCATGTTCATTATTATTGATTTCTTATGTATTACCTATGTATTCTTTTTTAATAGCTGGTTTAGAAACTCTGTATTTTTTCCACTGAAACGGAGAATACGTAACGATTGAAAGCGCTTAACATCATGCTTCTCAAAGAAGGCGCTACAGCCGACGTAAAAAGCCACCGCACACATCAGCTAGCCCGTTAAATCCTTATGAATCGTCACACATATAAAAAAGGATGATTTTATATGATTAGCAAATTTAAAGGAAAGTATCGCAAGTTACTCGCATACATTCGACATCCTTTTGGGATTACCTGTCTCGCTTGTGGATTTCTTGCTGTAGATAGGCAAGAATTGACTCCTTCAGAAAGGATATCGTTGTATTGCAGATGTTCCGCTGGCGGCTGCCCTCCCTTAGACGAAATTAGGTGTTTCAGGTCACTATGGGTAGATCTAGATTTGACGTATTCCTATCCTTACCCTTTAGAAGAAGTATTAGATGAAGTTAACCGAAGTCACCGTGGATGCAAAGGTTTTTTTAAACACAAACCGGGTTCGTCTCCTTCTGGACATCAAGAATTGTTATAAAAATCAACTGATAGAAAAAAGAATTTAGTTTATTCATTAATCACTGGTTTTTTTGGCGGTTTATCTGCATTGATTTTAAAATGGTTGGCAGTAATTTTAGGCATAATCTCACCATAGTTTAATAGCATTTTTGGCCTAACCTTTCCGCTAGTGGAGCACTCGGTTCTCTCGCCGCACAACCCGTGTTTGAATACCTAACCCAATAACATATTATCCTTTTTGCCTCATTTGAAAAAGTGCATTTGATAGACAATCACTTTCTCTCAACAAAAATCCCCGTTACCTCATTTTTTTCAGCCCACATAGTCACAGAATTATGTGTAAAAGACCATTTTTTGGAAATCAATGAGTTGCATAAGGCCTTAGAATAACTACATTTTTGTCTTGACAATTAGAAACTCTTTGATAGATATATCGGTAAGGCTAGAGACCTGATGAGTACCGTGAAATTATTCCAACCATTCATTGACCTGATCTATCCTCCCAGGTGCGCCATCTGCCGGGAGTTCCTATGGAAAAACAGGGCCAGGAAAGATCAGAAAGAACTCCTCTTTTGTGAGGCCTGCTTTGATGGGTTTTCTGAAATCACCTCTCCCCTATGCACCGTCTGCGGCAGACCTTTTGCTTCAAAGAAGGAGGAGGATCATCCCTGTGAGGATTGTCTGAGGAAGAGACCATTTTTTGACATGGTCCGCGCCCCTTATCTCTACGAAGGGGGCATCATGGAGGCCATTCATCAATTCAAATATGCGGGCAAAGCCCATCTGGCCGACTCCCTCGGCCCCCTCCTGGCCTCCTTTGTTAAGGAATGGATGGAAACGACAGCCGAATGCCTGACCATACCGGTCCCTCTCCACCCCAAGCGTTTGCGTGAAAGGGGCTTTAATCAGAGCCTCCTTTTGGCCAGGCATGTCGCCTCCATGCTTGGAACAGAACTGGACTTTTTATCCCTGAGAAGGATAAGATATACACAGCCGCAGACAGGGCTCAAAAGCGAAGAGAGAAAAAGGAATGTCCGCAGGGCATTTGAGATCACAAACCAGGAAGCCGTTAAAGGCCGAAACATTTTGCTCGTGGATGATGTGACCACAACAGGAAGTACCCTGAATGAGTGCGCCCGCGTCTTAAAACGGGCAGGAGCCGAAAGAGTATTCGGTCTTGTCCTGGCAAGAACAGCCGGAGCTTACTAACATGGCATATCACCACAGAGACACGGAGATCACAGAGAATTGATTATTTATTTTGCTTTTCGCTGAGACGCCGAAAAGCAAAATCCATTCACCTGGAATGAAGAGTCTACTCAAATGCGATGCTGTATTCAAACTATCAAGGTCTCGGCCTTTCAAATCGTAGCTTTAGCTGCTAGAGTGGTTTTTCATCGACGGAATTTTATCCCGCTCAACGATTCTCTCTGTGTGGGACTCACCGTCGATGAAAAAAGAAATTCCCCTCAGCGTTCGCTGCCTGTCCCGTCAAAGCTTATAGCGACGGCGGATGCCTCTAGCGAAGCGGGTGGTAAATCCTTATTCACTTACTATAAGGAACCAAAAATGGAATCATATCGCTCCAAGATAAAAGAACTTTTGAGTATGAAGCAGGAGATCGATGACTTGAAATCGAAAGGCAAAAGGATTGTTTTCACCAACGGCTGTTTCGATATTCTCCATCCCGGCCATACCCGCTACCTCTATGCTGCCAGGGAACTGGGAGATTACCTGATTGTGGCCATTAACAGCGATACCTCGGTCAGGGCGATCAAGGGGAATGAGAGGCCTGTCCAGCCGCAAGAAGTGAGGACGGAGATACTCGCAGCCCTGGGTTGTGTGGACGGTGTGATCGTCTTCGATGAAAAAGATCCCCTAAGGGTCATTCAATATCTGATGCCCGATGTCCTCGTCAAAGGTGGGGACTGGCCGGAAGACAAGATTATTGGAGCGGATGTGGTCAAAGAAGCGGGTGGGGAGGTCAAAAGCATCCCCTTTGTCACGGGCTTTTCCACGACGGATCTCATCAACAGGCTAAAAGAACTGTAGGCTTACAACTTGCTAAACCTCCCCTCCACATAGACTAACGCATCAGCCAAACGTGTCCTTGCCAGGAGCCATCCGATCATCACGCCACAGGCATTGGCGCCCATATCCAAGTAGCTGAAGCTTCTATATTCCAACATCCCTTGAATCAGTTCCAGGACAACACCCATGATGATGAATGCAAGCCCCACCCTCATGTAACGCTTTCCACGCAGATAGATGAAACCGAACCATAGCATCATGGCGGAATAGGCGACAAAGTGTCCAATCTTATCACTTTCAGGGAAGTCACCCATATCGGGTGGAGAAGGGGTTAGGGTCAAGAAACAGACCAGCCCCACGAGTAAAAAACCTATGGCCAACCATAGTTTGATGAATTTGAGGTCCTTCACCTCATGGGCCCCTATTACACAAAACGCTTATATTCCAATTCTCTCCGGACCAGAAACAAGGAACACGGCATTTTTCGGACAAGATTGTGGATTTCACGCCCGGAAATGAAGTGTTCGATATGATCCTGTTCGTGGGCGGCCATAACCAAGAGATCAATTTGCTCTTTGTCTATAAATTTTGAGATCTCGTCCTTAGGATCCCCGTCTATGACAGCCTCCTCTATGTCCAAACCTGTTGTATCCTCTGCTTCAATATATTGATCCAAGGCTTCTTTTGCCTTCCGAGTCATTGTACCGAATTCTTCCTGCAGGGTAGTCATAGAAGGGATGGGCAAATTCCATCCTTCCAGACCGAAAGGGTTATGAATAATATGGATGATATAGAGTTTGGCGTCGTAGTTCCTGGCGAGAGAAATCCCCCATTGGACCGCCTTCAGACAATGCTGGGTAGACAAAGATACAACAAGAATACGATTCAGATTACTCATTTCTTCTCCTTCTTTTCCTCTACTTTCGTTTTTCCATATTTCAGCCCGAGCCTGACTCGGACTGCCCTGCTGCCATTACTTCGGACAGGACATCACCTAAACGTTCCTGGAGAAACACGAGTGTCCTGCCTTCCGGAACTGATACCACCCTTAAATTAGTCTTTGGACAAGCATCCTGTCAATCCCTTTACTTATCCAAAATCCACAATCAAATCTTTTAATAGGCCATAATGGTATTGGATTTTGGTCAATCCCTGGGCACCAGCGAGGTGTTAAATGTAAGACGTCAAGGAGCGACGACTGTCGCCACTGCATACCAGTCCATAATAGCCTCCTTACTCGCAAACTCAAGGATTAAAGGTCATCAACCATATTCTTTAGTTTTTCCCAAGCTTCCTCTTTGCTTTGTATGCCCTCAAAACTACCCACATCTCTGCCTACTCCAGTGTTGCCAGAAACCAGTTTAGGCATGTGAACAGCCCAGGCAAGTTTTTCTTCTTTATCATAGAAGAAACCATAATACTCGTCCTCTTTAGAATAATAAATAGAATCCATTTCGTACTCTTCTGGTAACCTATATTGCTCAGTTTTGGGCTATATCACCAGGCAGCGTCGTAGTTGTCGTTGTAGTTTGAGAAGCGGTCACGCCAGAGGTATTAATGTTTGCCGTCATGGTGGTATACGTCGTAGGGTGAATATGTGGGTCCTCATCTTTATGGTAGGCTATAGCGCCATAGGCCATAAGACTGATAGTTAAAACTATCACAACTTTTTCGGCTTTATAGTTCATTTACTTTTTCCTCCTTTTTTTGCTTTTGAATCTTTTTATACAATTAATAATCTAAGTACATATTATGCCGTATCAAGGGTTCGGCTGCAATTTATTGTGTGTTTTCCAAATATTAAATCGCTTGATACCATGATAAAATGAGCATACTATGATGCTTGGAGTGCGTTCGTAGCTATAATGAAGTCTGGGTGTCTTTGTTCTTTTAAGGTCCTGAGGATTTACTGCCTTTTTAAGCTCATGAAACACAAGAAAATTGGAAGAAATCAACCATGTATATGCGGCAGTGGTAAAAAGTATAAAAACTGCTGTCTAAACAAGCCGAAGGAAAGACAGAATTGTATTGTTGTAGACTTTGGCAAACCTACTAGAGTTGATGGCGTGGGTATAACTCACGATGGTCAGATCGAATTTGTTCAAGGGGAACGAGTGATAAAAAGTCAAAAAGCATATTATCACTCCTTCTATGACCGAAAGAAAGGCTCAAAGATTATCAATAGGCTGGAGCTCGATTGTAACGAAATACAGGTTAACACAAATACTATTTATTCAGATTATGATGCAATATTCTCAATAGATACCAACACAAGAATGATCAATAACCAGAAAATCTCAGTTAGTGGAGTTGTTCTATGTAAGGTCACTCGAGAAAAGAAAGGCGCAATAGCAGTCTTTGGCCCACTTCAATGCCTTGAGTTTAGAAATATTAAATCATCGCCTGAAAAAGTTGCTTGGAAGAAGTTCTTCGAGTTATTAGTTCAGCGACCTCTCTATGAACAATCATCCTCATTCGCCGTTGTGGTCGACGCCCACTTGGGTAGTATCCCAGAATACAATTCGCGGAATAAGCCAATTATCCAGAATTACTTTCTGCCTTCTAAAATCAATTTAAGCTATGCAAGTGCTGATGTTGGCAAGGAATATCTTCCAAATCGTTTAATATCAATGTCCGATAAAATGGCGACAATGCTTCTCAAATATATTGCAGATAATGATGATCCCCGATGCTTAGTTGAGGAAACCGATCAGCTTTTTTCTCATTTTCGCCTTTGGGATGTTAAATAACATTGCTTTCTGTGCTAATGAACGAAGGACGATTTAGGGCACGACGCCATTGTGCGGAGCAGGGGAACCCTGGCAGTCAAACTGGAAACCTTAAATGGCGGAAAGGAGTTGCTGTTATGGGAAGAAAAGTGCAAAACAAGGTAAAGTTGATTTACCCTGTTTCCCTGGTAGTTCTTGGTTGGCTCGCATTTGTCTTCGGTTTTATAGTTCATCCACTAATCTTGAAGCTTATGCTCTTGTCGGCTGCCAGGGTCCTGCCCTAAGTCGTTTTTCGTTAAAAATTGACTCAAGCCATTGTGCCATAAAGAAAATTGTGCTATAATGTCAACAAGTTACAATTATCATTGTGAAACGAAAAATCTAATTGCCATATATGGTCTTTCACAGTGAGTCGTATATCCCCAATTAGATTTTTTGCTTATCAGCGATCCCCTATCCTCTACCCTATGAATCATTTTATAACCATCAAAGAAGCTAGCATCTTTACCGGCAAGGCCGAAATTACCATTCGGCGCTTGATTAAGCGTTTGATTAATCAGGGTAGATCCGAGACTATGCAAATGATAAAGCGCAAGAAGACCACATCCGGTTACACTTTCAAAAGAAAGTGGGATTTCTTGGTAGATGATCTGAAAAACTGAATAGAACGGTACATATTGTCTTGGAATACTTCGTTTGAATGTATTATTATGCGAAGTATTTAGTGGGGTATTCATGGGGAGGGTTTTTAAACGATTGGGTGTGTTGCGCCCTCTGCACGGACGGTGGGTCTCGCCTCAGATGGCGGTTCGGGCGCCTATGTTTCAATATCTTTCTTGCTGGAAGCTTTTGGGTGGTGAAAGAGGAGATGGTGGGGAATAAATAGATCGGGTAACAAAAGGCATAACTAATTGTAAATATGACTAAAATTAATCTTAAACCCGTAACTACATGCCCAGGATTCTTACGGTATTCTTACGGGGGCGTAAACATATAAGGTGTCATGTGTTGCAGGCAGTCTATGATAATAGGAGTACTTGATATGGTGCAACTTTGGAGAATAACACCGGGATATCCGTTACTAGACTGCCGAAACCGCAGCATAAGCCATTTATCGTATCATAATGTCGTGTTTTAT
Source organism: uncultured Desulfobacteraceae bacterium (assembly GCA_964520425.1). Classification (GTDB taxonomy): domain Bacteria; phylum Desulfobacterota; class DSM-4660; order Desulfatiglandales; family HGW-15; genus JAFGFY01. The sequence continues at coordinate 20,216 of CAZFMX010000003.1, read as the reverse complement.
CCCGGCAATTAGGCGGACTAATACTTGTTAGGCAGCAGAGGCAATGGCATTCTCAGACAAAATTAAGACCAGCGTCCGTAGGAAGTCCCATATGGCTTGCTGCATCTGCCACACAATCGGCGTAGAGATTCATCACATAGTGCCCGTGGCCGAGGGTGGCCCGGACTCAGAAGACAATGCTGCTCCGCTCTGTCCGAGCTGTCACGAGACCTATGGCGCAAATCCCTCCAAGCGGAAGCTCATCCGGGAGGCCCGAGGCCTGTGGTACGAGATCTGCGAGCGACGCTATACCTCGGATTCCGACCGTCTGTCTCGAATCGAGTCAATGCTCCAGAAGCTTGTCACGTGTGAAGAGCCGCCTGATCAAGGATCCTTCTCAACTCTGGGTGAGACCCTCGATACAATCTACAATTCACGAATCCATCCTGTCGCTCAGTCAGACCTTGAGTTCTTCTACGACTTTGTCTTCGGCGGCGTTGTGGGAGACGAGGGCGTAGAGGAGACGAAACGCATCTTTTTGGAGCGGTTCGGAACCGAGACCGCTCGCAGGATCTGTGCATACGAGCTTTCACGATCTGACCTCGATTTTCAGGGCGGCTTTACAGAGGATGAGATCGGACGGGCCGCTATGTCGGTTATCATTGTGATGCTAGTATTTGTGTACCACCAGGAGATCGAGAAATCAGATAGGGCTATTGCAATTCGGATTGAGGATAACGGTGATATGAGGCTCTGGGCTGCCAACACGCTGGGCGGAGAAACCGGAGATCTGGACTAGTGGGGGTGGCACTTGCCTAACTGTCACCTCAAGCTGACGGATCGCCTGATACGGTCCTTGCTGACGTTACAACCTGTGGCAAGGCCCGCACAAGGCATCCGCAGCTTATGTGCATGTTGGGGAATAAATACAGGAGGCTAAACCGATGCTTGATAAACTCATAGAGTTCAAGTCAATAATTCTTATGTGCCTTCTATTTCTCGGGCTTTTTATTTTCAGAAGAGAACTTAACAAGCTTATAGATTGGATTGTCAGCTTCAGGAGAATCACTGGGGGCAAAGGTGATTATAAAGTTTCAGCCGAGATCGAGTCTCCAGGGTCAACGTCAAATTTGAAGTCAAGTGAGACGACAGATCAATCAGTTGAAGAACTGCCCGAAATAATTGAAGATAAGAAACCACCAGAAGAAAAGGACTGGTTCACCCCTTTCCATAACAAAGATTACGACAAAGCAGTTGAAATTTTAGAAGAGATATTAAGTTCGGAACTTAATGATAGAAAACGCAATACAACCATAGGTACGATTGGTTATGTCAAATTTGAAAAGGAAAATGACGATGGCGTAAAATACTTCGAAGAGGCTTTAGAAAAAACTCAAAAAAGTTCACTTGTTTTTCACTGGTATGCTCTTTCATATTATTGGAAAGAAAAATATGATCAGGCAACAAATATTATTAAAAGGGGTATAGACTCTAATCCGAGCGCGTTCTTTCTACGTAATTTGCTGGCTGATTGCCTCGTCAGGCAATCAAGGGAGATTGAAGCGGTTGAAATGCTGTTCGATCAGCTCAACCAGGATCCTGAAATTCCAACGCATTATACAAGAATTGCCGAGATATTATCGAAGATAGGAAAAAATGAGTTGGCACGTGACTGTTGCAGATTAGGGTTCAAGCATTGCCCAGATGATACGTCGTTATTGGACAAATATGGCAGCATAGTATCAACGATGGAGGACTACAAAGAAGCAATGCTTGTTTACCTTCGTTTGACTAAGAAAAAACCAGAAAACGCGAAGTTTTGGACGTTGCTTGGCAACCAATATCTGATGTTATCTTTCAATGATCTAGCATTAGAGGCCTATAAAAAAGGCAACGAACTTGCAAAGGAAAATGAAGGGTGGATAATCTCAAATATTGGCAACCTGATGAAGAATCAGGGTTTTTATACTGAGGGAGCATCGTACTTAAAAAAAGGAATTGCTATAGAACCCGATTCTCAATATGCATATGAGAGATTAGCGCAAGCTTTGAAATCAGCAAATGATGAAGTCGAAAAAAGAGATGCTTTAGAAAAAGATGTTCTAAAACTTGTCAAAAGCCACAGATCGGCCGATGATATTATCAGTGAAGCTAAGAACGAAAGCCCCCAACAAGGCGATTCAGTTGGTGGCTAAACGCCAAGACTGACCTTTTAGTTAAACCTATTCCTTCACTAACTTGGTTATACCACCCTTTGCGGATAAGACATTTGTTTAATCCGCTATTATTTTCTATAATTAAATTAATGTAATATTAAATACTTAGGGTCAACTATTTTGGAGAGGTTTTACCCGCACTCCTGAAACGGCCCCATCATTATGTCAAAGCAGCCAAAAAACGTTGCTATTTATGCCCGTGTTTCCACGGACAGGCAGACCGTTGACATGCAATTGGCCGAGCTCCGGGATTTTGTCAAACGAACTGGATGGCAAATTCATAAAGAATACGTCGACCTCGGGTATACCGGGGCTAATACCAAGCGGCCGTCATTCACTGAAATGATGGCAGAGGCGAAAAAGAGGAAATTCCATGTCCTTCTGGTGTGGAAACTTGACCGTTTAGGTCGGTCGATGAAAGACCTGATCAATACTCTAGATGAACTTGGAGTGCTGGGTATTGACTTCATCTCTTACGAAAACCAACTTGACACATCTACCCCAACAGGGAAATTGGTTTTTCACGTAATTAGTGCTGTGGCTGAGTTTGAAAGGGACATCATCCGAGAGAGGATCATCGCCGGCTTGGAAAACGCCAGGCGGAAAGGGAAACGCCTGGGAAGAAAACCTGTGTTTCTGCCACATCTATTTGAGAAAGCAGTAAAAATGAGATCCGAAGAACTTTCATACCGACAAATTGGCAAGATACTCAAGATCCATGAAAGCACAATTAGAAAAAGAATGAAAAAGGAGCAAAATGGCAAAGCCAATGGATTTCCTATATGACGTGTATCACAAGATATTGCAAGCACTAAAATATTATGTCGACTCTCACAAAAATCTCGGCAATTTGAAGATTATGTGCTAATAAACTAATTATTGGATGGGAAAAAACAATACGGGAATTATGCAACATGCGATTAAACTCTTTTTACGTCTATAATTATCGCTCCCTTAGGGACATAAGATTGTCTTTACCTCGTCTTGCAGTATTTGTGGGCGTGAACGCTGCTGGCAAAACTAACTTCTGTGACTCTTTAGACTTCCTATCAGAGGTCTATCGATTGGGATTAAGGGTTGCTGTAGCGCGAAAAGGCGGGTATGAAAGTATTTGCTTCAGACGCGCCAGGCGGTCTAAAGGGGCAATAGAATTTGAAGTTGATATGTCTCTTTCTCCAAAAGAAGTGTACCCTAGAGCCGTTAGACTTCGAAAGAAAGAAGGAGATTTTGAATGGAGAGTTAAACACTCGTTCGCTTTTAAGGCTACGAGTGAGAGGATAGGGGCAGAGTTTAAGATAGATCGTGAGGAATTAGTAACGAGTCTAAATCCTATTGGTCAGAACGTGAAAAAAGATGAGGAAATTGAGATACTAAATGTTGAAAGAGAGGGGATGGATGTAACGTTAAAATACAATAAAGACAACGTTGACAAAATTGAAAAGATTTTTAGACTACCGTTTTCTAGACGTCTATCTTTGCTTTTTGATGAAGGCGAGGAAGAAATTGAATTTGAGGCTTTTTCAGAAACAGAGCTTTTTCAAAGCTATTTGCAGAAGTTTATTGAGCCTTTTCAAACTTTCAGTGACACTATTTCCACTTTTCGTGTTTTTCAAATTTCACCTCGTTCTGGCCGAGAACCCGGCGTGCCAATCCCCCAACCAGAATTAGAGCGGTTCGGTAATAATCTTCCAACCATTATGGCGTATTTCCGAGATAATCATCCAAAAGTATTCAAAAAATTGATCTCAAAAATGCGCACAATAGTACCAGAGCTTGAGACCATTGACATAGAATATGTATATCGGAAGAGATATGGTCTTATATTTTTCGAAAAAGGTATCTCTCGTCCTTGGACGGCAGAAGACGTTTCCGATGGAACAATTCAGACTTTAGCTATGCTGACAGCAATATTAGATCCAAGATCGAAAGTAATTGCAATTGAGGAACCCGAAAACAGTGTTCACTCCTGGATTCTTTCAAACATGCTTGAAACCTGCAGGGAGGCCTCCGGCATCAAATCCATTCTCCTCACCACTCACTCAATGAATCTTATTGATATTCTTGATCCTGGAGAATTGTATGTCGTTTATAAGACGTACGGTGAGACGAAAATTCAGCCCGCAGAGGAATTGGATGCAGATCTTCATAAAATATTAGAAAAAGGAGAAGCAACTCTTGGAGAATATATACACGCTGGAGGAATTCCTAAAATAGTACCATCGGAGGAATATTAGTGAGGATACGCTTCATAGTAGATGGCCAGACAGAATATCACTGCCTTTTGGAGCTCCTCAAAGATTCGGGATCACCCCATATATTGATAGGGCCTCCAGTGTACTGTGATATGCAACCATACGGTTCTGTCAAGCAGATTGCGTATAGAGTCGTCAAAAAATTGCCGATTGTAATGGCAAAAAAGCCAGATTTGGTTGTTGTGACAATCGATCTTGAGGATCGCCCTGATTGTCCACCTGATTTCGCGAGAGCAGTTGAGCTTGAAATTGGGAAACGTCTCTCTTCACGGAGCTTCAAATACTCAGTAGTGGTGAAGGTAAAATGCCTCGAAAATTGGCTTCTAGGTGATATCCAATCGATAAGAGGGCTTAGTGGCTTTACTATCTCAAGAAGAGCAGTCAGATTAGTTATGCCTAACAAAGCAGATAATGTAGACGCGATTAATTTATTAAAGAAAATGAGCGGAGGAGGATATGATAAAGTTAGCGATGGAAAAAAGATTGCCCTCCGTGCGGACTGTCAGGTGATTGGTAGCCATTCCAGATCTTTTAGAAGGTTTCTAAGGGTCATAGAAGTTCCCCAGTACAAAGACCAAAGCAAAGATCCATAATAGGCTTCAAGAAGTTGTGGAACCATGTTTCAACTTTCTCATCTAATTACTTCCTTCCTCATCCACTGAGCGTGATCTCTTTACACAATATTCTTTAATCGCATATATAAACATTCTATGGAGACAAGCTAAATGCCCTCTATGAATTGAATAGTTCTCTTTTGCCCAGTACCAAAAAAATGTAGCGGTTGCGTGGCCGTGACAATTCGGCTTTCTCAAAATGACCGCTACATATAAAGATATCTACCAAGAGTCATTAATTTCGCAGACTCTTTGATATTAAATTTTCTCAGAATGAAACCGCCCTCCATCGAACAGAAGGAGGGCGGCAACAGGTTAAAGCAAGCCGTGCTTATCCCGTGAGTTACGGCTTACTTTAGGCGTAGGTTTGAAGGCGAGCTCTTTAAGGTGAGTCTGAAGGATTTCCCGGTCGAAGAAGATGCTTCCTCCAATCTTGAAAAATCCCGGGATCTTCTCTTTCTTAGTGTAAACCCACTTTGAGGATTTTCTAAGAAAGCCGGCTACTTCATCGACCGTGAGATAGGGACTGTTCATAACAACCTCCGTTACGAATCCCTAAATCCTCACAGTTTAATATCACCTCACAATTTTTTGAGTAAGAGCAAAACCACCTCCATCTTTGAACCTACTTTCCCTTTACAGCCATCAAAATATCACGAAGCTCGAAATACCTCAACAATTTGACAAAAAAATCTGATTTTGCCTATAGTGTTTACAGATATGGATACTTCCTGAAAACTATCCATAGCCTATATTTCTTCCATTCATTCTAAGTTCATTCAAAAATCTTACCCTCTCATACAGAAATCTGAGAAGGCTTTCCCATAACAGGGAAAATCTTCCATTTCTTTCCAATGACAACCCACGTCGTAGTCCCTTACCCTATCTAATAGCTACCGCGCAAATACGATCATAAGGAGGTGGAATTTGGGTCAATACAAGCGCAAGCTAAAAAAGGGTATCCGGTTTTACTACTCAGGCCAATATTTGGGGCAACACTATTTCAGCAAGGCAATCTATCATTCTAAAAGCGAATGTGCTAAGGCTGAGCGGTCAAAACGTGATGAGATAGACGCTCAACTCAGGAATCCTGTAAATGACATGAGGTTGTGGGACTTGATCAACGCAAGACTGGATGAATTAGGGCTCAAGAGAAGCAAGAGTTATTACAAGGAGAATAGACGCTACTTCAAAATGCTTTATCATCTAGTGGGCGATATCCAAGCAAGTCAGGTCACAAAGGCCCGCATTAATGAACTCCTTTTAACCTTCTCCAAAGATCTCAAAAAGCGAGGAAAGACCAATCATAAAGTCAATGCCATGCTAAGGTGTCTGAAGGCACTATTTAATTACGGGATCAAGGTTCATGACTTGCCTTTTCAGAATCCGTGCGTCGGTCTAGATCACTACAGCATAGAGAGGAGAATAAAGTATATCCCCACGGACGAGCAAATCGCGGATGTCAAGAGAATCTGCGATTCGGACCAGAGACTGCTCATTGAGTTCATCGAGCAAACTGGGGCAAGGATTAACGAGGCATTGCGTTTGACCAGCCAAGATATCTTCGGCGATTATGTGATCCTCTATACCAGGAAAAGTAAGAACTCAAACCTGGTGCCTAGGAAGGTCCCAAAACCACCCTGCTTTAACGGATTGACTTTCAAAGGCAGAGCCTTTAAAGTATGGACGTTCTATCCGGAGTTTCTCAAACGGAAGGTCAGGAAGCTAAAACAGCCCCACTGGAACTTTCACAATTTGAGACACCGATACGCCAGCAGGCTTTCTCGAGAAGGTAGACCCATTTTCGAGATCATGAGCCTTTTGGGGCACTCAAATTTGAGTACCACTCAGAATTATTTACAGCTTTTACTTTAGCCATTCTTTAGCCGGAAACGTTTGAGAGGGATGATAGACAGGCATTAACCACTTAAAATCATTTCAAAATGCGCTCATAGCTCAGTTGGATAGAGTGACGGACTACGAATCCGTAGGTCGCAGGTTCGAATCCTGCTGGGCGCACCAGTGAAATAAAGGACTTAGCTAATTTCTAGCGAGTCCTTTTTCATTGACATCGCCCCCTGTGTGAGACTCGTGTGAGACTTTTACACTTTATCTATGGGTTCAATATCTCTAATATGCTGTATGATTTTTCTTCTTCTAATAACTTAAGTATCTTCCTTCTCTGTTTCTGTGAGATTCTTTCAAATACTTCAATTAATTCATCTCCCCCTTTTCTCTCTATATGCAAATTCAATACGCTTAAAGCCGCGCCTAAATCCTTTAACCTCTTGTCTTCATTCCTTCTCCTTTGGGAGATTATCAATTTATGGAGGCCAAAGTTTACTGGATGTGGAACATTTATTTCTAGTCCATTAAAAGTCACAGTAATTGCGTTTTCCTCTAATAATTCCAAAAATCTCAATCTTTGAGCGTTCATCGACAAGAAAGGCAAGGGATAAGGTTTTGAAGAGCCCCTCCCTCTTTCAGGTACTAAAAATTCCATTATCAACTCAGGATGAATTAATTTAATGAGCCCTATTGGATAATTATAATCTTCGATAAAACCAAGATCCTTCAATAACTCCGGCAGATTGATTTTCTTTTGAAATTTTGTATTTCGTGAAACTAGAAAATCAATGTCCCTTGTTCTCAATGTAGTGAGATTACTCTTGCCTGAATAATAAACCCTGTACAATGGTAAACACCAGCTTCCGATAAGGATTACTTTTGATAAAACACCTGCCTTATCCATTCTTCTCAGAACTTCCATACAGATGTCAAATTGACTCTTGTCCACGTAACGCACCTTTTAAAAATTTTATCTGCTTTTTTATTTGGGAAAGGGCATTTCTATATTTTTTCCTCAGTTCTTTTGCCCTTGCGTATTCTTTTATTACATCTTCAGGAACATTTTTCCCTTTGTATATGAATTTTACCTCCCCATTTTCCCTAAGCACGATGTAATAGTATTCATGTCCCTTAATTTTTTTCCTAATGAGACTTCCCACGGGGAGATTTGACAATTCCTCTTCATATTTTTTCTTCATCCTTATAGAATTGTCTAACTCTTCCCTCAATACACCTTTTATTGCCATGCTGATCCCCTGTTACCATACAAAGGTGATGATATAATAGTTTGTATGGTAACAGCTGTCAAGAAAATAGTTACCATACAATATTACAATTTTTGCAATATGTATGGTAAATCATCAAGGATTTTAATTCCGTGTGAGAATCTGTGTGAGAAAATCTTTCCAAAACTTGGAAAATTTGTGGCTATATCAAAAATAGGCTGATATTTGATCTCGGTAATATCAATAAGTTAAAAAGATATGAGGAGATTGGGAAGCTCAAGGTTCATGCCTACGAATCCGTAGGTCGTCCCGCTTTGGTAACGGGGCTGGCGCACCAGCAATAACAGGGCTTTCATTAGGGTTGAAAGCCTTTTGTTTCTGAGGCTCCTGGGGTCGAATGGAGACGCTGTATTGTCTTCAAGTTCCTAAATGCTTGGAATTTTCCAGGCTTTATTCTAGGATGAGAACCTAAATATATCCTGGGTTTTACGAGACTTTGGCATCATGAACACGTTCGATGAGAATACTGAAATAAAGGATTTCTTTGCGTACGGGACCCTGATGTGTGAAGACATCATGGAAGAAGTCTCAGGACGCCGTTTGTCCTGTATGCCTGGGGCTCTGCGAGGCTACCGCCGACGGTCGGTCAGGGGCGAGCATTTTCCTGCTCTTGTGTTGGATGAGGAAGGTTACGTCGAAGGTATCGTTTACCGGAATCTGAGGAGTTCTGTATGGAAGCGCCTGGACCGATTTGAGGGTGATATGTATATTCGCCAAGTCGTTCAAATTGAGCTGAACGATGGAACAGCCTTGCCTGCCGCCACCTATATGTGGAAACCGCAGTTCCTGGATGATCTCGAAGAGTCTAACTGGAGCTTTGCGGACTTTCTCCGCAACGGCAAGGAGCATTTTCAGAGAAATTATAGAGGATATAGACAACTGTAATTACAGCATCGAACCAAGCGTTACAGACGATGCCCTTTAGGATTGAACATCTGTGGAAGGGTGAACATAAGCTGAGACCAAGGAGGAAACACGATGAGTTTAGACGGTATTCGCGGCATTTTGTTCGACCTTGACGGCGTCTTATATATCGACGATCAGGTAATTGAAGGTGCCGTCGATACGATACGCTATGTCAAAGAACAACAGATCCCACATCGCTTTGTCACCAATACCACCACCCAATCACGCAAGGCATTATCGCACAAATTGCATACTCTGGGATTTTCTGTCGAACCACACGACATTCTGACTACCCCCTCTGTAGCCCGTGAATACCTGCATCAACTTCAGCCCCGTTCATGCTATTTTCTCGTCTCGGAGGCGATCAGGGATGAATTTAGCGAGTTTGTCACATCAGAGACCTCCCCCGATGTCGTGGTTATCGGGGATATTGGTCGGACCTGGACTTATGATCTGGTGAATCACCTTTTTCAGATGGTCATGGCCGGTGCGGATCTTATTGCGCTGCACAAGGGAAAATATTGGCAAACCGAGGAGGGACTCCGGGTGGATATTGGCGCCTTCATTACGGGGTTGGAGTATGTCACCGGTACCGACGCCGTTGTCATCGGGAAGCCCTCACCCCCGTTTTTTCAGGCAGCAATTCGCGAGTTGGATCTTCCCAAAAGTGAGATCGTTATGGTGGGGGACGATATTTACGCGGATATAGGAGGGGCTCAACAGTGCGGGATACGGGGCATCCTCGTTCGGACCGGAAAATATCGTCAGAAAGCCGTGGCTGCCTCATCGATTGCCCCTGATGTCACCCTTGATTCGATCGCCGGGCTTGTTCAGTATCTAAAATGATGAGCTCTCCTTCCGACTCTCATTGATCTCTATCAACGGTCAAAAGGAGACTTCGCCGTTCTCTTCACTACTCGACTGGTCGCTAATTTCAGCCCTCAACCGCGGCAGGGCATGAGGGTAATTCTTTTGGAGAAATTCGATGAGCTTTTCCCTCACTTGGCAACGTAGTTCCCACGCAGTTGAGGAATCCCTCGCACTTAGAAGAGCGCGCAGTTCCACAGCATGTTCAGTGGTCTTGGTCACCTGAAGGACCGATACGCGGCCATCCCACTTTTCGGATTTTTCAAGTATTCGACGAAGTTCTGCTCTAACCGCCTCGACCGGTACGGTATAGTCCATATAGAGAAAGACGGTACCCAGAATATCTGCCGAAACCCGCGTCCAGTTCTGAAAAGGTTTTTCGAGAAAGTAGGTTATCGGTAAAATCAATCGTCGGAGGTCCCAGATCCTGACCACCACATAGGTTAGGGTAATCTCTTCTATATGGCCCCATTCATTCTCCACTATGACCACATCGTCAATCCGAATGGGCTGGGTGATGGCAATCTGAATGCCGGCAAGCAAGGTGGCTATGGAACGCTGCGCGGCAAAACCTACAATAAGGCCCGCAATTCCAGCGGAGGCCAGAATGCTTGTTCCTAAATAGCGAACTTTTTCGAAAGTCATCAGGATGGCGGCCAGGGTCAAGAGACCTACTACAACAATCACGACTTTTTTAAGAATCTGAATCTGTGTATGAATTCTTCTTGCTCGAAGATTATCCGCTGTATCCATTCTGAATTGGCTGAGAATAATTTCTTCTAGGATATAGACGACTTTGATCACCAGCCATCCGATAGTGGCTATCAGTAGCAATCCAAATGTATGTCTAATAAAAACAATCACATCCGGGGAGAGAGTCATCAGGGGGAGAAGGAAACGAATAACAAATAGGGGAATAATGAGCCTGGAGGGGCCACGTCCGTGCCTCACAATTGATTCGACCATGACGGTCCGGTGTCTTTTCGCAAAGGCTTCCGCCGTCTTGAAGAGGATAAAATGGATGATAACGCCGAGGACTGCTGATCCACCCAACCACACAATGCCTTGCCAGTTCTTGAAAATCTGATCCATTTGTCAATCACCTTTCCGGACCCTGTCCGAGCATAACCACGGAACCCGCCTGGGATTCAACAAAACCCGATCCGACCTTGTTCATCGAGCCGAAACTCAAAAGCAGACGGCTTGAGTGATCCCCATCAATGGGAACGCACTGGAACCGATCAGCCAAATTGCACAATACCGTCTCAGGGTCTCGTGTCACCTTGAACAAGACTGCTTCTTCATCGAAGGCAATTCACACCCTCTCGAGGCGACCTTCGGGGAGTGATGACCTACCCCAAAAGCAATACCAAATCTTTAAGTTAGTCCTTGGACAATCAACCTGTCAATCCCTTTGCCTATGATGAGCGAGGGTCTAATAGCCCTATCAACTGACTGCAGAAGTCCTCAAGATCAATCTCGATCTGTCAATAGAAGTTGTTAAAAAGGGGGTTCTAGAGAAGAATATTCCTTTTTCACGTGCTCAAGTCTATCTTAGCATGTGGCCGAACTCATTGTTTTTATTTAAAATAACCCCATTTTTTGGCTAGTTAAGTGTTTTTTATCTTTCAATCATAACAATTTATACAGTCTTGACTGCATCATATGAATTGTGTTTGTATTTATAAACGGCATCCTCTTCTTAGACCAAATTCTTCCTAGCTAATGGCGGAAGACTTTATACCGCATTGACTGGGCCCAACAGGAACCACTTCACGGCGATAACCGTATGAATAATTTATAAAGCTCATGATTGATCTGATTATAGTTTTGCTATTTATTGTTTATAGCGTAAGCAACGGATTTCGCAACCAGTCGAAGGCTTCGGAAAATCTGGAAGAGTATTTTCTGGCCGGTCGATCTATACAAGGTTGGCGGGCGGGATTCAGTCTTGCTGCCACACAATTTGCAGCCGATACGCCGTTACTGGTTACAGGACTGATCGCCACGGGTGGAATCTTTATGCTCTGGCGGTTGTGGATTTACGGGCTCGGATTTCTTATGATCGGGTTTTTACTGGGGCGTGCCTGGCAGAGAGCAAAGGTCATTACCGATGCGGAACTTACGGAAATTCGTTACAGCGGCCGGGGCGTGCTGGCATTACGCGGATTAAAAGCAGTTTATTATGGCACGGTGATGAACTGCACCATCATGGCTATGGTGCTTCTCGCAGCAACTCGCATCAGTGAGGTGTTTCTACCGTGGAACAATTGGCTGCCCGAAGTTATCTATCAGCAAATTTATCACACTGTAAAAACCATTGGCATACCTTTGGCTTCTGGGGCGACCGATCTGGAGACTTATGTGGCCACGACCAACAATCTGATCAGCATTCTTCTGATTATCGGTTTCACCGCCCTTTATTCCACTACTGGTGGCCTACGGTCCGTGATAGCAACCGATACTGTGCAATTTAGCCTTGCGATGCTCGGCAGTCTGATCTATGCGATTGTGGTCATTGTTAAATCTGGCGGCATGGATCGAATCATTGACAATCTGGCGGAATTCTATGGGATCGCGAAAACCAGCCAGATTCTTTCTTTCAGTCCCGGCACTGTCGAAGCTCTAATGCCTTTTCTGGTGATAATCAGCTTTCAGTGGTTTTTTGAGCGTAACAGCGATGGCACCGGCTATTTTGCACAGAGAATGATGGCCTGTAAAAGTACTAGAGATGCTCAAATGGCAGCTTTTATTTTCACCTGGCTTCAAATCTTCTTGCGAAGCCTTATATGGCTGATTATCGGTGTTGGTTTGCTGGTGGTCTATCCATTTGACCCGGCTACAGCTGGCGGAGAAAATTTTGTCGCCGGACGGGAACTGCTCTTTGCCACCGGTATAAGAGATCTTCTACCGACGGGTATTCGTGGTATTATGCTGACGGGGATGTTGGCAGCCCTGGCCTCAACTATCGATACACACCTCACCTGGGGCGCTAGCTATTGGAGCAATGATCTCTATTTAAGGATTATCAACCGAGTTTGGTTGAAGAGAGAACCGAGCAATAAAGAGCAGGTGATTGTTGCCCGTCTGTCAAATGTACTGATTCTCATTATTTCACTGATCATTATGGCTAACCTGGGTTCTATTCAAACGGCCTGGTACGTTACTCTGTTGTTTGGAGCCGGAACCGGTGCGGTACTGGTCTTACGCTGGTTATGGGAAAGAGTGAATCTGTTCTCCGAATTATCGGCGATTATGACTTCTCTTATTGTTGCACCCATCATTCTCTTTACAGTAGAGGCGGAGTGGCAACGGCTGCTATTCATGTCGCTCATCTCAACGATTGTTGTGGTTACGGTGACATTGTTAACCCGACCCACCGCAGATAAGGTGCTCATTGAATTTTATCGTCGGGTAGATCCACCTGGGTTCTGGAAAAAAACCGCTGAGAAGATGGGGAGGGAAGCCAGTCGCCCGATGAAGTATTTCAAAGATGCAGCCTATTTGACAGTGACTACCAGCTTGTCCATTTATTTGCTGCTGGTGGGTTTCGGGAAGTTGATATTGCCTAATCCTTGCAGTTCGATAATCTATTCGTGGATTTACATTGTTCTGGGATTGATGATCGTGCCCCTTTGGTGGCGTAAGTTCTTCTCCACTAAATTCTCACTCGATCCGAAAGAATGAAGACAAGGTCTCTTGTTCAAAGCTCTTCGAGCTGATATGGTAACAGAGATATGGTTAGCTTTTTTCCTATACCGATTTCCTACAGTTCAAAATGGCATTGATATTTCTTTCGGCCCATTCATCTACCCTCCGTTCCTTTTCAATATATTTGATAACCTGATCGGAGATATGCCGTCCTTTCAACAATGCCTCTACTGTTCTTCTTCCAGCATCTTTAGCCTTCAATGGATCTACAAAAACGATCCCGTCTTGTTCCCCAAAGCCCTTTTGCTTGAGCACCCTTGAAGCCCCACTTGTGCTCAGCATCAAAATACCACGGTCTTCATGGCGTTTGTATTTCTGGGAAAGGATGTATTCAAATGCCACCAGGTTCATACCATCTTCAAGAGGGGTCACAAGCATCACATCAATCTCTTTCATGAATCTGTAATTTTGAGGTACGGGTATTCCCCTATCTATATGAATAATCGGTGTGCCTTCCATTTTCTCATTTATTTTTTTAACCTTTTCTTCCAGGATGGAAGTGAGTTTCTTATAGTCCGGATTATCAGATCTGCTTGGCGCAGTCACTTGGTATAATAGTGCACTTTTCCCTGATTCTCTCAACTTATGAAATATTTCCTGGAAGATATCTAATCTTCCAAGAAAACCTTTGGTGTAATCAAGTCTTTCAAGTCCACCAAAAATACAGCTTCCTGAGTTTCTGTCTTGGCTCATTTTCTCATAAAGGTCTTCTCCGCCTAATCTATACCTGATCTTTTTCTTCACAGATACTTCAGAAAGGATCTTGTCCACATCCAAACCGATCGGAAAGGCCCCAATGGTTGTTACATGATTCTGATAAATGACTTCGTAGAATTGTCCGCTTGTTTTAATTTCAACAGGAAACCATTCTTGAAGTGCTTCGAGGTAGTTGTCACAATATTCTTTCGTATGAAAGCCAATAAAATCATTGGAAAGCATCCCCCAAGTCACTTTTTGTAACACAGTCTCAATGCTTTCAGAAAAGGGATCATGACTGTGTTCTTTAACCCCCATCCTCTTATCCTCTCGAATGAGACCCTGAATTTCATGGATATTGAAAAAGGGTGTATGAATGAACTGCCCCACATGTACTTTTTTTCTTTCTTCTTCGGCAATTCCTTCTTCAAGAAGTAGTGTCTTATAAACCTCGGAAATCCGCATAAGGTGATAGTCCTGATTCCATATAACGATCTTACCGTCTTTCCTTTGAAACTCATTGCTTTTATTAATCTCATCAAGGATGGTATTGGCAAATGTCACGCTACTGCTTATATATTGTATAAAGGCAGTTTTTTCAAATTGAGGTCTGGGAAATACTCTTACCTTTTTGTAAAAAAGAGGTGATCTTGTGAGATGCATCAGAGGCCAGAGGAATCCATTTGCAAATCTACTGTAATAACTGTGCATATGTCTCGTGTCGAAAAAGACAAATCGCATGTAAAAATCATATTCCTTATATCTGAAACGCATTCGAGCGTCCGGTTTGATTTCTATGTGAGGAAAATGACGTGGCGCATATTGCTCTTTTTCCATTCTTTTGAACAAACGGTTATAGTGGCCTCGAGCCACCTCGATATCCCTGTCGCCCATCGATGCTCCGAGCCAAGTGGTAGTCCATTTTCCAGGTTTT
The DNA here is from genome assembly GCA_964520425.1 of uncultured Desulfobacteraceae bacterium. Taxonomy (GTDB): domain Bacteria; phylum Desulfobacterota; class DSM-4660; order Desulfatiglandales; family HGW-15; genus JAFGFY01. Next base: position 4,907 of record CAZFMX010000003.1, on the reverse strand, counting down.
AGCAAACCGGCCATTGCTTGAACAAGACCCCCTTCGCCAAATACTATACCTCTGGGTCGCATTCTTCTTTTTATGCACTCTTCTGCATTTGAAAGAAAATCTTGTGAAAAACTGAACGGGCTCCTATTGGAAACGATGACTAAATAGCTCATATAGCAAAATCCTATGATACTGATTGATCACAACATTTAATTCGATTTTTTAACCATCCAGCCAAGAAACTAATAAGCTCTTCAGGCGGTTTTAGCCACAAATCCGCAGCCGTGGGTCTAAGCTCTTTTCGGACCAACACGCCTATTCCTTTACCTTTAATAGCATTGAAGGCGTCCTCATCCGTTAAATCGTCTCCCAAGTAAGCCGCTACAGAGTCGTTGTCCATCTCCTCGAGAATTGTTTTTACTGCATCCCCCTTATTCATACCGGGGACTCGTAGTTCAAGTCCCCCATCAAATCCCTCTAATTTCAGGCCCCAATTTTTTGAAATAAGCGACCATCTCGGGGTCACCTGCTCCTTTATGTGATGAATATTGTCCTCGCTCAATCCCCGCCAGTGAATAGCAAGGCAACCCGGCTTTTTCTCACAGCGGTCTGAAAAACCTATCGATTCAATCCACTCGTCAGCGGCTACCAATCCTTTGAGAGCATCTTCATCCATAGGGGCGATCTCGTAGGATCCGTTCTCCTTCAGTCTTTCCAATCCGTGGGAACCCCACACTTCAGGTTGTTTTTCGAGTTGCAGAAGCGGCATGATGTCCTTTATCCATCTTCCCGTGATAATCACGAGACGGGTGTCCCCTTGTTGGATAATATTCTTGAGCAAGTCGGTCACACCCGGGTAGGGGGAAGCATTGTTCGGATCGATTTGAAAGGGAGCAAGGGTGCCGTCATAATCAAGGAGCAAGGCTTTTTGAGAGACTTCGGTCAGTTTTTTCTCAAACACATCAAGATTCGTTTCGGGATTAAGAATCTTCATTTCTTCCCATTAGTTAAGCTCGATTCTTTCTTCTTCGCCGTGTAGCAGTGCATAGATCAGTGTAAGATACTCACGCAAATGTCTTGTGATAAGGAAGTTCTCCCGGACAAACTCCTTTGCCTTTAATCCCATTTCTTCCATCATGTCAGGATTCTGTAGCATATAACGAATACGAAGCGCGGCACCCTCGGGAGTGTTCACCAAAAAGCCCGTATGGTGATTCACCACCTGAATTCGAATACCACCTGTATCCCCTCCGATCACAGGCTTGTTTTTCCACATGGCTTCAGTCACCGTTAGGCCAAAACCCTCCTTTATGGACTTTTGTAATACGATATCGGACGCTCGCTGAAGAGCATTAATGGTTCGGTGTGCATCTCCCGGAAGGAGGAGAACTCTGAGATCGGGGTCATCCCGTGCGGCTACGTGGACTTCATTTAATACGAATTCGCCTTCCGGATCATCCGCAGCATCACCCCCTGCAAGAACCAACTGCAAAGAGGGGATGAACTTCTTGGTGAGATTGTATGCATGAATGACGCCAATAGGATCTTTGAATCGATCATAGCGAGATACTTGAAGGATAAGCGGCCTTTCGGGATCTATTTTAAAACGGTTTTGAACTTCTCTGATTTCTTCCTGTTCAATATCCATATTCTTTTCGTGGAGAGGATCAATGCTGGGCGCAATGAGATATATTGGATGGGGGAGTGGCTGTGCAAAATCGGAAAGAGAAAAAATGCTTGCATCATATCTGGATACAAATTCCCTCAGATATTTCCAAACCTGCCGGAACGGTCTGCTCATGTCGATATGGCATCGCCACACCCATTTCCCTCTATGATTCGGAAAATGATCGATCAAGGCGGCCGGTTGCGGATCGTGGATGATCACCACATCGGCTTCCTTTAATACGGCTTCGAGTTTCTGAGCGGTTTGCTCGTTCGTCTTTTCGTAAATCTTCAGGTAGCTTTCGGGGATATCGACTTGGACACCCTGGATAGCATTATGAAAACTTTTAGTGCATTGATAGAATTCAGGCTCCCCTGTAATCACCTCCCAGGTCGTATTAATTCCCAACTCATTGAAAAGGGGAACCATTTTATGCAGGATTTCCGCTACACCTCCTCCCACGCGGGTAGAATTGACATGTACAAAACGCATACCCTTTAATGGACGCGCCAATTGACGTAAATGCTCTATGACATCCCAGCCTGTAATACTTCCGTACTTTTCAAGCATACCGTTCATTCTTAAGAACCCTGGTTTTGAAAGTAATCCATAAAAACGTCGGTTAATTCCTTGCGCAACTTCTTAAGTGGAGTAAAATAGGGACATATTTCACCAATCATTTGAATAAGATCTGCATATTCATCACCAAAACCTGTCAACCAATTTCGAAAATCATCTACCATATTTAGGTTTCGTCTGCGTCCGTCAATAAAATGATAGAAAATGCTTCCCACGGATATCCTCGGAAGAACATTCACGAAATCTACAGGGAGTTGCACAGATTTCTTTGTATTAAAGACGACAATTTGGTGCTCCATAAACTCAAATTGATCGTCTCTCTTGGCCCATGTGGGGAATTCGGTCTCATCAAGGCTCTCCTCAATGGTTTCGATCAATTCACTCCTGAGATCTTCCAGCGTTTCGAATTCGACGGGATCTATCACCGCCAGGCGCTCTGCAAGAATTCTATTGTGAAGACTGTGGGCCACCCATATGCCGAAATCATTATGATATTCCGGGTCGTCGAACCGAGGTCTCAGAAGTCCGCCCCAAAAATGATAGTATATGCTTTTTGGGTCAATACCCCTCAGGTGTTCTATGAGTTCCCTTAAATTTTGGGCTCTCTTGCCTGTTGCAATCGCAATCAGAGCACAGTCCTTCAGATAAAAGGGCTCAAGCTTAGGTCTATTTGCTTTCATACCCGATTTAAAACCTCCTGCCTATCTGAAGCCATCTATCCGTTTTTATCCCTTAAAATATGGTCTTGAGGTTCTCAATACTAAGCGGGAATCGAGCCTATTAGCCAATGTTTACTTTTTCATTGACTTTATCACCACTCTTTCCGTATCCGCTGAACCTGGAAGGATACTTGAACATAACATACCATTTCTTCAACCATGACACCAGACGATAGTAGAGAATCCCACTGCCCTTCATAAGGCTAATAGAGGCTTTTGATAAGAAAGACTTGGTAAGTCGACGGAGAAAGCCTTTTTCTCACTGGTTTTTACAGGCGAAATTATTGCCTTAATTTTCTAGTAATTACTGACAGTTAAATACAAAATCGAGGATTCAACTCCCCTCCTCTATCAGAAAAAGGTTTTCTCGGGGCGAGGTTCCATACATTTCTGTTACGGTTTCTAATAACTGAGAGGAGTTAGCTTACGATAATATTCGGTGGTTGCTCGATCCCCCTATTTTCTGAAGGCTGTTCCAAGGTCAGGTTTGTTACAGCGCAAAGAAGGCCTTAAAAAAGGGGCGATGTTTCAGATTGTGAAACGCCGCCCCCATACGTTGCTCATAATTTACTTTGATGTTCAAAGCATTGTTCAATCCTTGGCGGTTGTTCCTCCTCCCAGATCCTTCTATTTGCGGTTCAGAACACCCTTGAGAAGCACTAGAAAACGCTTATGCCGTAATCAGGTGAGGTCGAAGCGGTCTAGGTTCATGACCTTGTTCCACGCCGCTACAAAGTCGTTCACGAACTTTTCCTGGGAATCGTCACATGCGTAGAGTTCCGCTAAAGCCCGAAGCTGGGAATTCGAACCGAAGATGAGATCGACACGGGTGCCGGTCCACTTGAGCGCGCCCGCTCCGCGATCACGACCCTCGAACACATCCTCGTCTTCCGAAGTTGCCTTCCACTCCGTGCCCATGTCGAGCAGATTCACAAAGAAATCATTCGTAAGCGTCTCTGGTCGCTTGGTAAAGACCCCATATTGGGATTGTCCGAAGTTGGCATTCAATACACGCATACCGCCGATGAGGACCGTCATCTCCGGAGGCGTTAGGGTCAGCAGTTGTGCCCTGTCAACCAGCAGTTCCTCCGCTGATATGCTGTATTTGGTTTTTTGGTAGTTACGGAACCCATCTGCAGCCGGTTCGAGCACTTGAAATGACACCACGTCGGTCTGTTCCTGCAATGCATCCGTGCGTCCGGGCGCGAAGGGAACCGTCACATCATAGCCTCCATTCTTCGCTGCTTGCTCGACACCTGCGCATCCGCCCAGGACAATTATATCGGCAAGCGAAATTTTCTTCCCGTCCGACTGCGCGTTGTTGAACTCATTTTGGATTCCTTCAAGGGTCTGGAGCACCTTCTTCAATTGAGCCGGTTGATTGACTTCCCAGTCCTTTTGCGGCGCAAGACGGATCCGCGCTCCATTCGCTCCGCCGCGCTTGTCTGAACCGCGGAATGTGGATGCCGAGGCCCAGGCGGTAGAGACCAGTTGGGAGATAGACAGACCCGATGCCAGGATCTTGGTCTTGAGGTCCGCGATGTCCGACTCGTCGATCAACTCATAATCGAGTGCGGGCACCGGGTCTTGCCAGATCAATTCCTCCGCAGGAACCTCGGGGCCGAGATAGCGCGAGCGTGGGCCCATGTCGCGGTGGGTCAGTTTAAACCATGCGCGGGCGAAGGCATCCTTGAATTCCTCGGGGTTCTTCAGGTAGCGCCGTGCGATCGGCTCGTAGATCGGATCGAACTTCAGCGAGAGGTCCGCTGTGGTCATCATGGGCCGATGCTTTTTCGACGGGTCGTGCGCGTCAACAATCATATCTTTTTCGTCTACGTCCTTGGCCAGCCACTGATTTGCACCGGCCGGGCTCTTGACCAACTCCCACTCATATTTGAACAACACCCTTAGATAGCCCAAGTCCCATTTGGTCGGGTTCGGCTTCCAGGCGCCCTCGATGCCGC
>CAZFMX010000002.1:0-113250 GCA_964520425.1 uncultured Desulfobacteraceae bacterium | reverse complement strand
CATTATTATAAACGTATGATGACATTCCTCCGGGAGTATGAGATGCCTAAAACCGCAAGGATTCCTCTCGATTTTCAACGCTTGATCGCTGCATTTCGCTCAAGCATTCGCCTGGGACTTTTCGGTAGAGAACGATTCCAGTATTGGAAGATTTTATCCTGGACTCTTTTTTGCCGGCCGCGATTAATCTCGTTGGCCATTACATTCTCGATCTATGGCTACCATTTCCGTAAGATCTCGAAATTGATTAATCATTAGTGCATAGGAAAGTAAAAGGAGAATAGTAGGCACTTAAATAATTATTATAAAGTCTGGTAAGAAAGAAAAAATGAAGCAGGACACCCTTGTTTTATAGTTTTGATAGATCGAACTCGCAGAACCCCGTTACATTTCACTATATCCACTCCAGATACCTTGCCAATACATCAGCATATCAAATGGGTCAAGAACATTGGATATGTCTCTCAAACGGCGCTTGACTCTTAATACTCGCCCCTTCACTTGGCTATCCTTAACCTTTCCCCGAAATATTGAGGATTCATTAGGCACACCTTGTCAAAAACCTGACTTGAGACTATGATAGACAACTGCTAAAAGCGAACTGTAGGAAGCCTTTGAAAAGAAAGGAATAGAGGAGATGAATTTCATCGAAGCGGTTGAATCGGCGTGGAAAAAGAACAATTCACTCGTGTGTGTGGGTCTTGATCCTGACATTTCAAAGATCCCGGCTCATCTTCGAGGCTTGGAGAACCCGTTATTCGAGTTTAATAAGGCCATTGTGGATGCGACATCGGATTTAATTTGCGCGTTCAAACCGCAGATGGCTTTTTATTCGGCGGCACAGGCCGAACAGGACCTTTTACTGACCATAGAGCATATCCATGAAAATCATCCGGGCATCCCTGTAATCCTGGATGCCAAACGGGGGGACATCGGATCTACGGCTAAGATGTATGCCAAAGAGGTATTTGATCGCTATCAAGCTGACGCCGTGACGGTGAATCCCTATATGGGAGGGGATACTCTTGAGCCTTTCCTGAAGAAAAGGGATAAGGGAGTGATTATTCTGTGCCGGACGTCGAATCCCGGTTCGCGAGACTTTCAGGATCTGGAGTCAAATGGAGAGAAACTTTTTCAGATTGTTGCCCGTAAGGCTTCAACCGAATGGAATGTCAATCAGAACATCCTCCTCGTGGTGGGAGCGACTTTCCCTGAGGAACTGAAAGAGATTCGATCCATAGTCGGTGAGATGCCTCTTTTGGTTCCGGGCATCGGGGCTCAAGGAGGGGATGTTGAGCGCGCTGTTACGAATGGAAAGATCCAAGACGGCACAGGGATGATCATCAATTCTTCCCGCGGGATCATCTACGCCAGCCAGGGAGATGACTTTGCTGAGGCCGCTCGAAACGCGGCAAAGACGTTGAGGGACGAAATTAATCGGTGGAGGTAGGAAGGTTTAAGATTCAAGATCTAAACCTTACACCTCTCGTATTCCCTATCCCCATAAGTGGGAGAGCTCAGGGGGAGGCTTGGTGGGACTTCCCGCCTCATCTTCACCGTAATTGCATTCGGATAACAGCTTCAGGTCCTTGAGTACTCTCTTATCCCCCTCAAAAAGCACGGTTCTGTAGCCTTTTCGGGCAATCAATCCTCCGGCCAGAGTGATATTTAGTACGTTGCTGGCATCATATCTATGTCCGTCTACGATGATAAAGACATTTGTTCCGTAATATTTCGCACATTTCGCGACTAGAGTGGCAGGTCTTAAGTGAAAACCGAGTCTTTGAGGGACTCTCAACTCGCAGGTGTCTCTCTCCGTGTATTTTGCCAAAAGACCATTGGCTAATTCCTTGCCTGTTTCCAAGTAGCTGCTGGTGTAATAGAGCGCAAAGTTCGTCACGGTATTAAACATGTCAGAGGCCTCAATGATCGCCGTTATTCGAGATCTGGCTTTTTCGTATTTCAAGGCAAGGACATGTCTTTGATACAAATGGGACAGCCAGTTGACTATACTCAGCAGATGCAGGGGGATGGAAATATGACCTCGAAGTGTCCTTAATTCTTTGTCCTCCGATTCCAATGGGGTGCGTCTTACAGAATGATCATAACTGGACTGAAGGTTATGGATGAGGGCAATGAGTTCTCTGGACATTTCCTCATTAATCCTATCGGGTATCGCATCTTTTGGGTCTCCTGAGAGACTCTCTTCGGGATCCCAGCCAAATGTGGCAAATTTCTCAACGACAATCAAGTATTGTGTCGCAATCTTGACCACAGTTTTTTGAACATCAAGACCATCTTCCTCATCTATGGTGTAGGGAAGGCGTTTTTGCGGATAGACTTCTCTAAAGAGGTCTTCCTTCACGGTTTCACTCTGAAGCCTGATGCCGACTATTTGCGCCTCGTTCTTGATTCCCTCATAAAGGGAAAGCACGGTTTCATCAAGAAGTCTGGAAACATTTCGGGCATCTCTAATAAAACTGTCTGCTTCATCCTCCTTAAGGGCATAAGCGGAATACCTGTTGAGAACATGGGCTACAATGAAGGCCGTTTTGGCGATGTTCCTGGTGCAGGCTACGAGTTCACTAAAAAAGTACCAGGTTTTATTGTCTCTGGCAGAGTAGTCGTCCAGAAAGCTCTCGAGTTCTTCGGATTCCTTTATCAGATGAGCGTAGAACCGTCTGGTAAACGGCATATGATTCTCATAAAGGAAATTGGAGATTTTCAGAAAATCTTGAGAGCGTTCCTGAGCCAATTCAAGGAATTCTTCTTCAGTTATGGCCTCGGTCAAAGACTTGTTCATTGAAGCCCTCCTGCAGTTCAATATCAGATAAACGAGTAGACGACGCGTCAGGCCTTTGGGACTTTTGAGTCGTAAGGTTAAGGCATAAGCCGTGGCATGACGGCATTTTTAAAAAAATCGAAAAAGGGTGTTCGATACTGCTTAATATTCATGACAATCTCGTCAACATGTGTGTGATCGGGAGTGTCGGATACGAACTTGAAAATGAAGCATTTGGTTTGAAATTTACCGCATGCCTGGATGATCGAAGCGGCCTCCATGTCCGCAAGCCCGGCAATTTGAGCGATCTCTTTGCGTTTGTCGGGATCGATGACAGGGGCGTCCTGTGTCGCGACCCTAGCAGAAGGAAACCCATCCAGAACGTGAGGGAAGTGGACATAAGGCTTATTGGACTTCAGTTCAGGCCGGTCATATTCAATGACTTCCGTGACATGGAGGATGTCTCCCAGGGCAAGGTAATTGTCCGTGGCACCAGCCGCGCCCAGGTTGCAGATAATATTGGGATGAAAGGTCTGGCAGCAGTGAAAGGCCGCCATGGCGGCGTTTGCCTTCCCGATACCGGAAATGACCAGAACCATCCGACCCTTTCCGAACACAGAAAAGGATCCTTTCTCAGTCCGGCCCTTTTCAAAAACCGCGAAGGGTGTGTTCTCAATCTTATCCAGTGCCATCCCTTGAACAAAAGGTTTGGCCTCGGTCATGGTCGCAAAGATCAGACCCATCATGGAATCGTTTTGCACAATACAATACCCCTGAGAGATTTCACAGCCGAGTAGTATAGGAAAAGTGGAGTTTAATAGCAAGACTCATTAAGTTTGAAACTCATCGCCCGCTTCGCTCGACACAGAGAACACAGAGGAAGATATTTTTTTCATCGACACTGAGCCCCCCGCTCAGAGAATGATTAAGCGGGGCTTAGCGTCGATGAAAAATGACTCCAGCAGCTAAAGCTGCGACTAAAAGCTTGGACCTTGATAGTCATAATATAACGCCGTATTTGAATAAAGTACTCACAGCAGGTGAGCGGATTTTGCTTTTCAGCGTCTCAGCGAAAAAGAAAATAAATAATCAATTCTCTGCGAGCTTTGCGACTCTGTGGTGATATTACATTTAGAGATTTAGACCCTAATAAAGGTGGTCGCCGACAAAGAACTCTTTGGGTTTAATGTCAACCTGAGAATGAGTATGGGTTGACAATAGGGCGCTAGTCTTGTATTGAGACCACATGGATTCAGAACTCCTTCAGGCCCTTCGGGAGGGCGGACATATATCAGGGGAAAAGTTGGGTAGGAAGCTCAATATGACAAGGACCGCGATTTGGAAACGCATAAACAGGCTGCGGGGGCTGGGTTATGAAATCACTTCTTCCCCCAGGCGTGGGTATTCTCTCGTGGGTGTCCCGGATCTTTTGCTTCCGGAAGAGATTGAGCCAGGGCTTCGTACGAAGATCTTCGGCAGACCAATCATTTTCTATCACGAGCTCAACTCCACCCAGGATACGGCAAAAGAGTTTGCCCGGCAAGGAGCCGGAGAGGGAACGGTAGTTATCGCCGAGACCCAGACTCAAGGAAAGGGGAGAAAGGGGAAGGAATGGTCTTCGGCCTCGGGACAGGGGATACAGATCTCCGTTATATTGAGACCAAGACTTAGGCCTTCTCAGAGTATACAGATTCCCCTTATAGCCGGGGTGGCCGTGGCTCAGGCCATCATAGAGGTGACGCCCCTTAAACCGAAGATTAAGTGGCCGAATGACCTCATGGTTGGAAGGAAAAAAGTGGGGGGCATATTAACGGAGATGAACGCTGAAATAGACAGAATCGATTATGTGGTGTTTGGTATCGGGCTCAACGTGAATACTCCGCAGAACCTCTTTCCAAAGGAGATTAGAGAGATTGCCACCTCATTGGCTGAGGAATTGGGAGGGCCTGTATCCCGTGTGGGATTACTCCAGTCCTTTCTTATGGAATTTGAAGGCTTATATGAGGAATTCACTACATCCGGCTTTCAGCCCATTCGGGAGAGGTGGAAAGAAATGAGTAACACCATTGGGGCTTTGGTGGAACTGAGTGATATGGACGGAGGAAAGATGAAGGGCAAGGCTCTGGATATAGATGCGGAGGGGGCCCTTCTTCTAGAAAAAGAGGACAAATCTATCGAAAGGATTCTGGCAGGGGATATCTCTTTGAGAGAATCCGGTGTCGTGTCCCAGAAGGGACTCACATCATAGAGTCTCCGCAACAGATCGCTGAGGGCACAAGTGGGTCTCTTTTTAGTTGTGAACGAAACCTACCGTCTCCCCGAAAACGGGATCTTCGACTGGCGGTGGACCCGGAAAGGTTCTACTGTTCCAGCGAGAAACGAAATAAATGCTTTATAGAGGAGAGATGCTCAAAGGACAGAGGCTTTTCTTAAGTTCCGAGGCTCCCGGCCTGGTCATTTCAAACAGTTACTGACGGGTGATGCCTCCCCCCTCCACTGTTCTTCCCACTTCTCCGAAGCGGGAAGCCAGGGGGTCCCCAATTCCGTAACTGTCTGAAATAACGTAGGCCTCCCATCGGTCACAACAGAAAAGCCTCCGTCTCTTGAGCCCCCTTCGAGGGGGCTTCCTGAGGCTTCCCATTCTACTGGAGGATCCTCACTGACCCGGGAAGGATGAATGAGATAGTCGTATTTTGGTGGTCCAAAAATGACAGAAATATTCAAACATCACTTGGAACAACTAAAGGAAAAAGGCCTTTATCGCAGCCTTCGAGTCATCCAGGGCGAGCAGGGGCCTTGGGTTGAGTTGGAAGGCAAGCGGGTCCTGAATCTTTCCTCGAACAACTACCTGGGGATGGCCTCTCATCCGAAACTGAAGGAGGCTTCAGCCCGTGCAATCCAAAGCTACGGGAGCGGAAGCGGTGCCTCCCGTCTTATTTGCGGGACACTTGAATTACATGAGGCCCTGGAAAAAAGACTGGCCAAATTTGTGAAAACCGAGGCGGCCCTGATCTTTAACAGTGGTTACGCGGCCAATGTCGGTATTATCTCCTCCGTCGTCGGGAAGGGAGATGTAGTGTTCAGTGACGAGTTCAATCATGCCAGTATTGTGGATGGGTGCCGTCTGAGCCGGGCTGAGGTGGCGATCTTTCCCCATAATAATATGTCCGCGCTTGAAGAAAATATTTCCTCCTCTTTTCGTCAGGATCCTGATAGGAGGCGTCTCATGGTGGTGGATGGGGTCTTCAGTGTGGATGGAGATCTCGCTTCTTTGCCGGAGCTGGTTAGGTTGGCGGAAACATATGACGCGCTTCTCATGGTGGATGAAGCCCACGGGACGGGGACAGTGGGTCCTGGTGGTCGAGGGGCGTTGGCCCATTTCGGAGTGGAAGGGAAGGTTGACATCATCATGGGGACCCTTGGAAAAGCCCTTGGCGGCTTTGGGGCCTTTGCAGCAGGGTCATGCGAACTTATAGACTATTTGATCAATACCTCCCGCAGCCTTATTTATTCGACGGCCCTGCCTCCCTCCGTCATCTCCTCGGCACTGGCGGCGCTCGATGTCTTGGAGGGGAACCCTTCCCTTGTGGAAAAGGTACAAGAGAATGCTGGTTACATGCGTGAGAGCTTGAAGACATTGGGATATGATGTGTTGAGTTCTCATACGCCGATTCTGCCTGTGATGATCGGGGAGTCCGCCCTTTCAACGGAGTTCTCCGAATTACTATTGAAAGAGGGGGCATTGGCCGTGGCTCTTAGGCCTCCGACTGTCCCGGAGGGGACCGCGCGTATTCGAGTGACGGTCATGGCGACACACACCCGTGAAGACCTAGCGTTTTCTGTGGGTGTCTTTGAGAGGGTGGGGCGAAGATTGGGGATTATATAAGGCTACCCCGTTAGACACTGTATGTCTGACGGGGTAAAAAGACTGAAGAGAAAAGGACGATCGGTGGCGAGGTCTTTTCGGAGTGACTAGCGGGAGGCCTCACCCGTCCGTAACTGCATGAAATGACCAGGCCGGGAGTTTTGGAATCGAAGAAAAGATTTCGCCACCTATCCTCATGAGAGACTTAGAAAAAAACACCTGTACGAAGGATATCAAAATGCTTTCTGAAAACGAAATAGAAGAATTGATCAAACTAGACAAACAGTATGTCTGGCATCCTTTCACGCAGATGTCGGACTGGCTTGAGGAAGAGCCTCTCATCGTGGAGAAAGGGGAGGGCTGTACCCTCATCGATATTCGGGGGAACCGCTACCTTGACGGTGTCTCTTCTCTTTGGGTGAATGTCCACGGACATCGGCGCGCTGAGATCGATCAGGCCGTTATCGATCAACTCAACCGTATCGCCCATTCAACGTTTCTTGGGCTTTCCAGTACGCCAGCCGTGAAATTGGCCAAAGAGCTTGTGGATATCATGCCTTCGGGTCTGGCAAAGGTCTTCTACTCCGACAATGGCTCAACGGGAGTGGAGATCGCCCTGAAGATGGCATTTCAGTTTTGGCAGCAGCGCCAAACTCCGAAACCCGCCAAGACACGGTTCATCTCTTTGGTCAATGGGTACCACGGGGATACCATCGGATCGGTTAGCGTGGGCGGTATCGACCTGTTTCACCAGATTTACAGGCCCCTCCTCTTTGATAGTCTAAAGGTTCAGGCCCCTTACTGTTATCGGTGTCACCTGGACAAGGCTTATCCTCGGTGTAATATGGCCTGTTTAACCGAAATGGAGAAGACCATGAAGCGCTACCATAAAGAGGTAGCGGCAGTCGTGGTTGAACCCCTGATCCAGGGTGCTGGAGGGATGGTGACTTTTCCGAAGGGGTACACTCGCAGGGTGAGGGATCTGGCTAATAAATTCAATATACTCTTGATCGCGGATGAAGTGGCGACAGGATTCGGACGTACGGGTAAACTCTTCGCGTGCCAGCACGAGGGAATAGAGCCCGATATCATGGTCGCGGCAAAAGGGATATCAGGGGGATATCTTCCTCTAGCGGTCACTGTGACGACCCAAGAGATATTTGACGCTTTTTGCGGAGAATATGGTACTCAAAAGACCTTGTTTCACGGACATACCTATACTGCGAACCCTCTTGCCTGTGCCGCCGCCCTGGCCAATCTGGAGATATTCAGGAAAGAGAAAACGATAGACAAACTACAGGACAAGATCGTCCTTCTAAAAAAAGGATTAGAATCCTTTCTAGAACTGAAGCATGTGGGAGATATTCGGCAGCTTGGCTTTATGGTGGGCATTGAGTTAGTCAAGGATCGAAAGACCAGAACCCCCTATCCTTATGAGGAAAAGACCGGTATCAAGGTCATTCAGGAGGCGAGAAAGCTGGGTCTGGTGATTCGACCCTTGGAGAATGTCGTGGTGCTTACTCCGCCTTTGAGTATCAGTCCCGAAGAAATGAGGATATTGTTGAATATTACATATCACTCGATTAAGAAGGTGACAGAGGGTTAAAGGACGTGGGCAAAGGACTTTTTATCACAGGGACGGACACCGGTGTGGGCAAGACGCTGGTGAGTGTGGGTTTGATCACTTTGTTCAAAGAAAGGGGTATGCGTGTCGGCGTGATGAAACCGGCGGAATCGGGCTGTCGGCGTGAGGAGAGAGGGCTGATTCCCGAAGACGCGATCATGCTGAAAAATGCGGCTGAGAGTCAGGATGACCTTGATACGATCAACCCCTACGCATTGGAAGCCCCTATAGCTCCTGCGCTTGCCGCTGAAAGAGAAGGGGTTGAAATCAGGTTAGAGGTCATTCGGAGAGCCTTCGAGATCCTGATATCCCGTTACGATATGGTTATTGTGGAGGGGGCCGGTGGTTTTCTGGTCCCCCTATTCGGTAATTTTTTTTTGGCAGACCTGGTCAAGGAACTCGATCTCCCCCTTCTTCTGGTCACAGAAGCCAAACTCGGAATCATCAACCATACTCTCCTTACCCTTGCCCATGCACGGGAACGTGAAATTCCTGTGCTTGGCATCGTTATGAATCATGCATCCGACCAACAAGGCTTGCCTGAAACGCTCAATGCTGAGGCGCTCAGGCGCTGGGCCAAAGCCCCTTTTCTTGGAGCCATTCCCTTCATGCCCGGATTCGACAACGAAGAAGTCAAAAGGGCCATAGAGACGAATCTTAATCTTGAGCCCATAGAAGACTTTCTGAAAAGGGCATAGATCTACAGGCACAAAGTCCGGGTGAAAAAGTATGGTTGATTCCTAGAGGAGAGATGCCCAAGGGATAGAGGCTTTTCTTCCGTTCCGAGGCTCCCGGCCTGGTCTTTTCTACGACTTATCTGTAAGGTAAACTTGCCCCCTCCGCTGTTCTCCCGCTCCTTCGGAGCGTTAGCCAGGGCTTCCCCCACAGATAAGTCATGAGAAGACGGCGTCCTCCCACCAGTCACAACAGAAAAGCCTCTGTCCCTTGAGCCCCCTTCGAGGGGGCTACTTGAACCTTTCCCTATATGGCAAGAGTACTCAGCCTACAGAAATACCTCTAAACCCGCAACCACTCCTTTCGTGTATGTAGTCTTTTTCACAAAAGTGGGATTTCTTTTCAGACAAGATGGATATCTTTTTCCAGTTCTACAGAGAGTGCCTTATCAGGCTTGGTACAACTGATTGAAATCAAAATGAAAAGTCCTCTGCCGAATCGTGGCATACTTCCTGCTATTATACAATCACAGGTGTTTGAGTACTGCCAACTTCAACACAACAAACAAGCCTCTGAAGGAATAATCCTTTGGCGGTATATAAAATAAGGAGGTTGGGGCGGTACTTATAGCAGCCTCTCGGGTGTGCGTGAATGGACACGGCATTCTGGGAGGCTTTTTTTTGAGGCCTTTCACAATATATTGGAATGTGTTATATGCTAAGTTGAATATTCACAAACCACTTGGAAAAGGAAGCAGACATCGTGATCAAAACAGATGCCGCGTCACCATCAAATTTCATTCGTAATATCATCAGGGAAGATATGGCCACCGGCAAGAACCATGGCCGAGTCCGTATGCGTTTCCCTCCGGAGCCCAATGGGTACCTCCATATCGGTCACGCCAAAGCCATTTGTATCAACTTTGGCCTTGCTGCCGAATTCGGAGGAACCTGCAATCTACGTTTTGATGATACCAACCCTCTCAAAGAAGAAGAGGAGTATATTGAGGCCATCAAAGAAGACATTAGATGGCTCGGATTCAACTGGGAGGACAGAGAATACTATGCGTCAGACTACTTTGATCAACTCTACGAGTGGGCTGTCCAGCTTATTAAGGATGGAAAGGCCTATGTGGATAGTCTGAACGCAAAGGAGATCAGACAGTACCGTGGAACACTGACAGAACGGGGCAAGGAGAGCCCTTACCGTGACAGGCCTGTTGAAGAAAATCTGAGACTGTTTGAGGCCATGCGGGATGGAGAGTTTGATGATGGGACCTGTGTTCTCCGGGCGAAGATTGACATGTCCTCAGGGAATTTGAATATGCGGGATCCGGTCATATACCGGGTACTAAACGTGAGACATCACAGAACAGGTGATAAATGGTGCATCTATCCCATGTATGACTTTACCCATGGACAGTCCGATTCCATTGAAGGGATCACCCATTCGCTCTGTTCGTTGGAGTTTGAAGATCATCGTCCTCTTTACGACTGGTTCATCGAACAACTGGGCATCCATCATCCGCAGCAGATCGAGTTTGCCCGCCTCAACCTGAACTATACGGTGATGAGCAAACGAAAACTCATGAGGCTTGTGGATGAGGGGTACGTGAGTGGTTGGGATGATCCACGATTGCCCACCCTATCAGGTTTGAGACGACGAGGGTATACACCGGAGTCTATTCGGGATTTCTGTGACCGAATCGGCGTGGCCAAGAAGGAGAGCATGGTGGATGTGGCACTCCTTGAACATTGTCTCCGTGAGGACTTGAACAAACGCGTTCCCCGTGTGATGGGCGTATTGAGGCCCCTGAAGGTGGTTATCGAGAACTATCCGGAAGATCAGGTGGAAGAGCTGGAAGCCGTGAATAATCCTGAAGACCCGAGTATGGGGACACGGAAGGTACCCTTTTCTCGAGTTTTGTACATTGAACAGGATGACTTCTTAGAGTCACCCCCAAAGAAATTCTTTCGATTGGCTCCTGGGCGGGAAGTGCGGCTAAGGTATGCATACTTCATCAAATGTATCGATGTGGTGAAGGATGCTGAGACGGGAGAAGTCATTGAACTCCGCTGCACCTATGATCCGATGACGAAAGGGGGTGATTCCCCTGACGGGCGTAAGGTAAAAGCTACACTACATTGGGTCTCTGCCGTGGGTTCACTTAGGGCTGAGGTTCGTTTATATGATCGTCTCTTTAACAGAACAAATCCTGAAGAGAGTAAGGATGGCACTGATTTTATAGCTCAGTTGAACCCTGACTCCCTTGATATTATCTCTTCAGCTCGAGTCGAATCTACTCTGGCGGGTGCAGTTCCCAGAAGTCATTATCAGTTTGAGAGATTAGGCTATTTCTGTGTGGACACAGAGGATTCCACCGAAGAGGCGCTTGTGTTCAATCGCACAGTCCCATTGCGTGATACATGGGGAAAGATCAAGGAGGCAGAGATACGGGGCAGAGGCTAGGTTGCTGAAGAGACGACTTCATAACCTGCGTCTTGGAGCCTGCTGCTGATATGGTCCACATCGCACTTCTCCAGTCGAAAGAAATGGACGCGGTTTGTCTTGGAACGGTCTCCTGACATCCCGACGCTGATAATGTCTCCTCCCGCGCCTCTAATGATGGCCGAGACCCGTTCGAAGGCCTTCGGCTCATCACCCAAGATGACGTCTATTCTCGAACTGGATTTCATGACGCCCATTAACTCGATAAAGACTCCCAGCAGATCCACCACCGTGATAATGCCGACGAATTCCTCATTATCAACCACGGGGAGGCCTCCTATCTTGTGGTAGTATATGAGTTTGGCCGCATCTTCTATGTCCGTGTCCGGGCTCACAGTGATGGGGTCCATGACCATAAAGTCTTCAATGGACGTACCCTCCGCAGAGGATGTCGAAGACACCTCGCGTAAGTCACTTTCTGTCACAAATCCAATGAGTTTTTGCCCCTCCACCACAGGTAAATGCCTGATGGAATGCTCTGTCATCAAATCCATACATCCTCGGATATCTTCGTCCTTGGAGACTGTTATGGGATTTTTGGTCATCCATTCATGTACTTTCATTTTCTATCACCCCCAAGAAAAGTGATCTCTGAATTTTAGAGAAGCAAAAAAGAGACCGCGGCAAACAAGAAACAAAGTGAGTTGCCCCTTACCCTATGGTTCAAAAAGAGGCTGTGCATACTGAAGGAGTGTCAAGTCAGGATTCTTCAATACCTCTTAAATATCAAACATCCATTAGGGTTGTCCAGCGGTAATAATCTAGTTAAAAGGCTGAAGGCCGGCAATTACAAAGCTAGAAACCGAAGTATATCAATTAGTGTTTCGTATCATAATTTCTGAGATTATTATTCAGTGTTCATGATAGAATTCTCGATGATTTTTACATTTAGTAAGGCACGGACTATTCCCTCAAGACGATATCTATAGGGGCCAGTGACGGTGATCTGAACTTTTAGGGTTTAAGAGGCTGTTTCTTTTAAGCGAGCTATACATTTTGCGATAGGTTCGGAGGCGTAAACCCTCAAAGTTCAGACCATTGCGAGATTCAGTGGAATTTCTTTCTGAGATATCGTTTTCAGGGAACAGCCCATGTCTCATTTCTTACTTGCTCCGCGAATATATGATAAACGACAATTTTATTAAGTAAATCCTCCGTTCGCCCTGAGACTCAAGCCTTCAGTGCTTCCATCTCTTCTTTGAGCGATTTAGGATTATATCCTAGGGCTCGGGCCTTTGAAATATCAAGGGAGACATCAGGGGGTCTGGGTGCGGACATCTTCAGGTCTTGTTGTCGGCAAGGGTTTAATTGCGCATTTGACAATCCAAAACTTTCGCACAGCAGTTTCCCGAATTCATAGCGAGAAATTCTCTCAAGCCCTCCAAGGTGAATCATTCCAGGCCGTTTATTTAAAGCAATCAAAAGCCCCTTTGCCGCATTTCTCCCACTCACAGGTGTCCTGAATTCATCGGTAAAGAGGTTAATAGTCTTGCCTGATTGAATGGCATGAAGCATGGGCTGAATAAAACTTGTGGCTACCGGTCCTGGATCGCCAAACATCAGGGACATGCGGCAGATTACCGTCGAAGGATATCGATCCTTCATGCCGGTTTCCGCCATGGCCTTCTGCTCCCCATAGAAAGAAGTCGGCGAGGGTTCATCGTCTTCCGAATAGGGTGGAGTCAACCCATCGAAGACTAGATCTGAAGACGTGAAAAGACACGGAATCTTAAGCTCTGAACAGAGACCAGCGATGTTTATGGGGACTTTCGTGTTGATACTGTGGGATATAGTGCGGTTTTGTTGGCAGAAGTTCGGATCTGCCATAGCAGCCGTATGGATTAAAGCATCTGGTTTGACATCATCAAAAAGCTGTTTGAGGTCTCTGAATAGAGTCAGATCCACTGTTATGAGGGTGACATCTTGGATATACAAGGGGTGGGAGAGGGAGGTGCCGAACACGGTCCAATCTGATTTTGCTATTCGACTGACGTTCCACCCCAAAAAGCCGCTGGCGCCTGTAATAAGTAATCTCTTCATTTTTTCAGGTAAAACCGGGTCCTTTCCATTTTTTGGCCCCTCACGAGAATCTGTGGGTCTATATGTAAAGCGGAATAATAGAACAAAGTGGAAATTCTGGTAAGGTGGCGAGGTCTTTTCGGAGTGACTGGTGGGAGGCCGCCGTCTTTTCACGATTTATCTGTGGGGGAAGCCCTGACTCACGCATCAAAGGAGCGGGAGGACAGCGGAGGGGGCGTTTCCCTCGCAGATAAGTCGTAGAAAAGACCAGTCCGGGAGCCTTGGAACCGAAGAAAAAATTTCGCCACCTTTCCCAAATATCTACTTAGAATTCTGGACTGGAATAACGGGTCCAACATAATCATCAAAAATCCTTGAATCTTCAACTTGTTCTGTTTTTCCATATCATATATGAATCCACAAATTCTTTTAAGGAGCCTTATTTTTTAGTTCCCGGGATTCTTAATTGAATCTCTTCAAAAAAGGTGAGAAAGTCAAGAGATGTGTGCGGAATGAACGTTCGAGAGGTTCTCCGGGAATCCTAGTGCCTCCTATTATAGTTACTTGGATTGATATTCGAGGTTCTTAACAGAATTCCAGATTATTCTAATGTGCAATAAGGCATGGACTATTCCCTCAAGACGATATTGATAGGGGCCAGTGAAGGTGATCTGAACTTTAAGGGTTTAAGAGGCTGTTCCTTTTAAGCGAGCTATACATTCTGCGATAGGTTTGGAGGAGTACCCCCCGGGGCGCACCCCGGGGCATACTCCCTCAAAGTTCAGATCACGGCGGGATTCTGTGGAATTTCTTTCTGAGATATCGTCTTGAGGGAATAGTCTATGCCTCATCTTCTACTTGATCCGTGAATATATGGTATAGAGCACTAGGCTCTTTTACCTCCCTGTTGTTTTTTAGAGTAAAATCCTTGACGCATAGGGGTAAATCCTATATCTTCCCATCTAACTGAGTTATGCCATAGGCGAAAGCCACCCAGACTCGTGTCCGGGTGGCTTTTTTTGAGGTGTAAATGAAATCGGCAAAGCTGCTGGTCATCGATAATTACGATTCCTTTACCTACAATTTGGTCCAGATGTTCATGCACTATGACCTTGATATTGAGGTGCATCGATGTGACAAAATATCAATAGAAGAGGTCGAAGAGCATGATCCTGATTACATCCTTATCAGTCCGGGACCTAAAGACCCGGCCCATGCGGGGATATCTGTTCAATTGATTAAGGCCTTTTGCAGCAAAGTCCCTATCTTGGGGGTGTGCCTGGGAATGCAATGCATGAATGAGGCCTTCGGCGGGAAAACGGTTCGGGCCCCCATTCCCATGCATGGGAAGACAAGTCTCATTGAACATCGTCAACAATGGCTTTTCAAGAGCATTCCTTCTCCTTTTGCTGCGGCCCGCTACCATTCACTTGTTGTTCGGTTGAAGGGGAATGAGCTACTGGTTACCTCCCGGAGCCAGGACGGGGTGGTCATGGGAATATCGCATCCCTCGTTTCCTCTTCATGGTGTCCAGTTCCATCCTGAAAGCTTTCTCACGGAGTACGGTTTTTTGGTGGTGGAAAATTTTCTTGGGCTGGGATCTCTGAACTCCTGCAAAGTAAAACCACTGCCGGAGGATCGTATCGACTCCTACCCTGACGGGACACATTGCCAAAGACTCTCTATTGATACCTCGGGATCGGTGTGAGAGGATGGCTGGGAGGCATCTCAATTCCTGCAGTAAGAGGGTGCACCGTGTATGACCTGAGAAAAATAGCGGGGGAGATCGGGAATATTCACCTGGAGGAGATTAATCCGGGCGCTCCCTTTCAGGATTTTTCTTGCCGGTTTGCTTCAATCCCCGGGACGGTCGTCCTTCTGAGCGGAGGTGAACTCGATTGTGCTCAATATCATATCCTTGGCACAAAACCGTGGTTTGGCTTCTTGGGCCGTGGCCGTCAGATGGTCCTTACCATCGGAGAGCAGGTTATTCGATTCGAAGCAGATCCTTTTGACACGCTTCGTATGATACTCAAAACCTTCCACATGGAAGATCCCGGCCTACCGGTCCCTATTGGGTCCGGCCTTATGGGGTACTTTTCATATGATCTAAAGGATTTCCTGGAGAATCTCCCCCGTACATCGTTTGATGACCTTGGCCTTCCGGATATCTGCCTTTTCGCCCCGTCGGTCATTGTGACCCAGGACAAAAGAAGCGGGCACACATGGCTTTCTGTTTCGAATCGTGTATGTGATGGGCAAGAAAGCCTGAATGACGATTTGGAATGGTTTCGATCCGTCCTTGATACAAGACCTTTGATTCGAGGCCCCTTTAAGGGAAGTCTGCGTGGGTTTAGCTCCAATTTTGACAGGGTTGATTACATGATTCAGATCGAAAAGATCAGGGCCTATATCACTTCCGGCCATGTCTATCAGGTGAATCTGTCACAGCGGTTTCAAACAGACTTTGATGGGGATCCTTTCAGCCTCTTCCTTTCCCTTTATGATGCAAATCCGGCTCCTTTTTTTGCTTACATCCATGCTCATGATCACCAGATTATCTCGACATCACCAGAGAGATTTCTGAAGAGGCAGCAAGGGTCTGTTGAGACCAGACCCATCAAAGGAACCAGGCCCCGAGGAGAGACAGAAGCCGAAGACCGGGCCCTCGCCATTGAATTGGAGGAAAGCAGAAAGGATGATGCAGAGCTTTCCATGATCGTTGATCTTTTACGAAACGATTTGGGAAGGGTTTGCGAGGGAGGTTCCGTCCGGGTGAGACAACACAAAAGGGTAGAAGTATATGAGAATGTGTACCACTTAGTCTCGATTGTTGAAGGAACACTATCCGGCACTTGCGATTCCGTAGACCTACTGAAGGCAACGTTTCCAGGGGGATCGATCACCGGTTGTCCCAAGATAAGAGCCATGGAAATTATTGACGAACTGGAGCCACACAGGCGTCACGTCTATACCGGTTCAATAGGATATGTGAGTTTCCATGATACCTTGGACCTGTCTATTGCTATTCGCACGGCGACGATTTGTGATGGGAACATGCTTTTTTCCGTGGGAGGAGGTATTGTCTATGACTCTGAGCCTTCGGATGAGTATGACGAGACGTTGCAAAAGGGTAAGACCCTCATGGGTGTATTTGGAGAAAAAGGCAGAAGAGAACGTGCAGGAGAAGTGGCTTGGGTGAACGGGTCCATCCATCCATTTGATCAGGGCGTCATAAAGATAACTGATCTTGGGTTTCAATACGGGTATGGATTCTTCGAAACCATACGGGTCGATCAAGGGGAGGCTAAACACCTGGATGCCCATATGGCTCGGTTTGCTCGTACATGGCAAGCCCTTTTTGATCGCCCGGAGCCTGATCTTTCGTGGAGAGAAATTATTGATCAGGTGATCCATGAAAACAGGTATGAAAAAGAGACTGTGGCGGTCAAGGTGATTGCCGCGTGGGGGGGGCGGGAAAAGCCTCCATTTGATCACAAGGTCATTTTGACCGCGAGGCCGTACATCCACCGCTTGTCAGGGACGAACAAACCAGGATTATGGCTCGCAACCTATCCCTACCCCCGTTATTCACCACTCGCAGATCACAAGACCCTCAACTACCTGTATTACTATTTGGCCGGAAAATGGGCGAAAAACCAAGGTGTTGACGAAGCGTTGATCATGAATACCGATGGGAGTATTTCTGAGACCAATACGGCCAATATTCTGCTGATCACAGGCAAGAAGGTTGTTCGGCCCGTATCGCCACATGTCCTGCCGGGGATTATGGAAGAAAAAGTATGTAAACTCCTCCTCGATTGGGGTTACTCGGTCCAAAAAGAAAGAGTAGATCCTGACGGACTTTTTACAGCTACCCATGTCTTTGTTACAAACTCCCTCATGGGAGTGGTGCCTGTTTTGGGAGTCGACGGAAAGGTCCTCAGTTACTCCCCCGATCTTAGTCAGAGAATAAATGATATCATCCTTTAAAGAGACGCCTCGGGAATCCCTCTGAAATACAAATAACCACTGAACATTCTTGACGAATATTCCTAGTTATTGTATTATCATATATTGGTATTCGGAATATGATGAGTTGGTGAAATGCACCGATATGATAGTCTTTGTTCTTCAAGCTTTTCTTAATTTAGCGTGATAAAGGGATAGTAATAGACGAGGATTTTTGATTGCGTAAGTTTTGAGCCCTCACACAGAAGTCTGGCCTGGTGTTGAGGAGTGGCTTTGTTTGAGTCTTTTCAGGCCTTTTAGTTATTACCAGCAATTCGTTGAAATGTCTTTAGTATTGAACTATTAAGGAAGAAGGAGATGGAGGGGGAGAAAAAACAGTACTTCATTCTTCGTGAAGAGGTACGGGATTGTAAGATACTGTCGGTTCCCCCTACATAAGTGTTCATGTCTCAATCCTCAGACGCCAGACAAAAGATCATAGGGACCATTGAATACCTAATCGCCCGTAAAACAGAAATCACCATTAAGATTGAAGGGCATGAGCAACCATTTGTTTCAAGGATTGCGGAGGTCAATTACGGAGACACATCTTCAGGCACTGAAGGAGAATCCACCCTAGTTTTTGAAAGGCTGAGCCCCGAGGAAGGAAATGCCCTTTGTCAGTCAGGCTCACGTATGATGGCCCTATTTTCACTAAGAGAGACCTCTTGCCGCTTTAACACGCGATGTCTGAGTGTTCCTGGTGAAGAAACGGACGAAGGCTTTGTCGCCAGTTTTCCGGAATCCATAGACATCAGAGAAAAACGAAGACGAGACCGAAGAGGTGATGAAATACCGGATTTCGTTAGTGTCGTCGTGAAAGTAAAAGACGAATCCCGAAAAGACAGGACCTATGAACTGGAGATTTTTGATTGCACGGCATATGGGCTTGGAATTTTGGTGCGGGATAAATATATGGACATTCTTGATATGATAGAAGTGGGAGACAAGCTTAGAGATATCACGCTTTACGGTGCCTACACTATCGTCAAGGTAAAGGGGACTGCGAGACATAAAACCAAACGCAGCATGGATGGTGAAGATATTCATGTGGTCGGTATTGAGTTTGATGAACCCCTCAAGGATTTCAAGGCAGTCTGAGTACCTCCTAAGAACCGGGATTAGCGCTCGTTGCGTTTTTAAAGTAGAGTGCAGTCACTTCCTTGCCAACTACAGAGAAGCAAATGAACGATAAGAAGGATGACTCTGAGGGAAGATACGATCCTGGCGACGACACTGCGTCGTTGTTGGAAAGCCTTTTCAAGGATACAAAGAGCTCCGAAATTAAGGTAGTCCGCCGGAGAATCCGCCCCAAGTCGGTGGTGAAGAAGAGGGTCGTATCGAGAGAGAGAAGAGATCAGGGTAAGGCAACTTCCCAGACTACTTCCCAGAAACTGAGGCGTCCTTCGCCATCAGTAAAGAGTACCGGAGCAACCCAGAGCAAAACCCTTCCCCCGAAAAGACCCCTGCCCGGTTCAGTAGCTCAAAAGGACTCCAGGATTGAACAAAGACGTCAGAAGTTACGCCGTAAATCAGCGGCTGGGTCCAAACCGGGTTTCAAACCCAGTGAGAGTGGCGGTAAGAGGATTGTTAGACCTGGTGGCCCAAAGAATGAGCCCCCCCCTTCCAAGACAATCACCGGATCGGGTGATGAGAGGACCGAATCCCTGAATCAGTCTGTTCTTAATTCCATGATCTCCATGGCTGCAGGAATCAAAGGGAGCAGAAATACCCGCTATCACGAACTGTCACCTGAGGAAAGGTATCGACTCAAGATAAAAAAAGATGGTGGCGAGAAAACTTCTAAGGAGGATGACCGGAGCAGGCCTCCTGCGGACATTGAGGTAATTCCCGGAACAGACGAGGAAATCACAGAGATCATGGGAAAAACCACACTTGATTCCATGATTTCCGAGCTCGAAATGAGTGGGAAGAAAGGAGACGGTAAAGCATCGGCTGAGGAGAGTCCGGTACCTGAGGAAGAGGATGCCGGTGTTGAGATATTTTTTGATAGTGATGATTCCAGGGAAGAGACTTCCTCAGATATCGAGAGCATTACCGGGGCGGATGAGGATATCACGGAGGTTCTACAAAAAACCACACTTGATTCCATGATTTCTGAACTCGAAATGAGTGGGAAGAAAGGAGACGGTAAAGCATCGGCTGAGGAGAGTCCGGTACCTGAGGAAGAGGATGCCGGTGTTGAGATATTTTTTGATAGTGATGATTCCAGGGAAGAGACTTCCTCAGATATCGAGAGCATTACCGGGGCGGATGAGGATATCACGGAGGTTCTGCAAAAAACCACACTTGATTCCATGATTTCTGAACTCGAAGTGAGTGGGAAGAAAGGAGACAAGAAAGCATCGGCTGAGGAGAGTCCGGTACCTGAGGAAGAGGATACCGGTATTGAGATTTTTTTTGATAGTGATGATTCCAGGGAAGAGACTTCCTCAGATATTGAGAGCATCACCGGGGCGGATGGGGAGATCACGGAGCTTTTGGAGAAATCCGCTCTCAGTACGATGATTTCCGCGCTTGAAGGGAGTGAAAAACAAGGAGACGAAAAAGCATCCGCTGGGGAAAGCTCGGCATCTGAGGAAGAAGAGGTCGATGTTGGAATAGCCCTTGACAGCGACGATCTAAAGGAAGAGGTTTCTGCAGATATTGAAGGGATTGATGGAGCAGCAGAAGAAGGCCCTCTATTTCAAGAGAAACCTGCAGCCCCCAGTGCAATAATCATAGAGGACTCCTTGCCTGAAGCAAGCAAGCAAGAAATATATCCTGAATCCACATTTGAATATGAAGAGGAGTCAATACCAGAAGACAGGAAAGAAGATGTTGAGGAAGCTCCTCAATCCATCGATTTTGTAGAGGAGCAGCCTTCAGATTCTGCGAATGCCGAGATGACGAAGGAGAAGACCCTATCCCAAGAGAAACCTGCCGCATTTACACCGATACTCTCCAAGACTTCCGGGATCGAGGCAAATGTGTTTGAAGTCCATCATATACTAGAAGACAAGGAGAGGCCGATACTTGAAGACAAGAAGGAAGATATAGAAAGGACTTCTGAGGCGGTTGGCATGGAGATAGAGCCTCTTTCGGACTCATCAGAGCCGGCAAAGGAAGAGCCTCGATTAAAAGAAATACTCATGCCCAGTTTAATGTCCTCCGAGGATTCTAAAGTCAGCACGGATGAGGAGGAGCATCATCATAAACCAGAAGCTGAAGAAGGATCCGTGCCAGAGGGAGAGGATGAATTTGAGAGGGTTTCTGAATCCGTAAAACCTGAGAAAGAGGAACCCGCGGACCTGGAGGAAGGTGTTGCACTTACTGAGGAGGATCTCCAGCTTATAAGGAGATCCGGACACCGCTCAAAGGTCATAAGAATTGGGCTGCCCCTTATCCTATTTGGAATTCTGGCAATCATTTTGGGTATCCGATATTCACCCCTTGATTTCTTCAAGCATGAGCAAGCGCAGAAGCTGATGAGTGACAAGTCTGTTGAGGTCTCTTCTCCCAAGAAGCAGGGAGTTACCCCTAAGACTTTGAGAGAGAAGTCCCCAGTTACAAGACAAGGAATTCAACCTTCCACTCCTGCTTCAGTAGAGAAGGAAATCGTTCGTGCTCATGTTCCCAGGAAGCGAAATGCAGGTCCTGAGACTCAGAAGGAGACCGTTAAGGCCGTTATCCCGGAGGTAAAACCTTCGACCTCTGAACCTCCAACCATCCTGGCGATGAAAGAGAGTGTTGAGGGATCTTCTCCTCTAGATCAGAACACGACCTCCACGACACCGAAGAGAACCCTTATCACTACTGACCTAGAAGTCCAGCCCCAACCCCCTGAACCCGCAACCCCCCCTCCGCCCGGTGACGCTTCTGTAAAAGCTGAGTCAAATCAGATAAAGACATCGATATCTCATCCCTTTTCGGTATACCTTGGCTCTTATAGCACCCTTAAAAGTACAGAAAAGGCCATTTCCAAATATAACGAGAACGGCCTGTCATCTCTCTATTGGCAAGAAGTGGATCTGGGAGACAAGGGAATATGGTACAGGGTCTTTACAGGACAATTCGAAACCAGGAGCGAGGCAGAGGAATACGTCAAAGAGCGGCAGCTTGTAGATGCCGAAGTCCGGAAGATAGAACCGGGTGCATTGGTAGGTTCGGGTTCGGTCAAGAATGTTGCGCCTCAAGTGAAAACCCATAAGAAACAAGGGGTTATACCTGAGGCTGCCCCTGAATTCTCCTATCCATATTCTGTCTATGTCGGCTCCTACAAAAACCTTGATCGTGCCCGGAAAGCGGCTTCCGAATTGAAAACAAAGGGGGCTTCTTACTGGGTGAAGACCGACCTTGGAGAGAAAGGGATATGGTACAGGGTCTATATCGGCTGTTTCCAAACCAAGGACCAGGCCGAGACATTCATCAATAACTATCAAATAGCGGATGGAGAGTCCAGGCGCACAACCTATGCCAATCTCATAGGAACCTACAGTTCGGAAGAGGAACTTGACCGGATGCGCCTTTCTCTTTTGAATCTGGAATTCAGTCCATATGTCATTGAGGCATCTGATGGCAAATCTCACCTCTTCACGGGGGCGTTTTATCAAAAGGCCGATGCAGAGAAAGCGCAGCTTGATTTGAATACAAAGGGAATCAAGAGCCAACTCGTTGAAAGATAAGAGAACCGTTTTGGTTCTCCTGCCTCCTCTTTTCGTTTTTCTACCCCGAAATCTGAGTAAATTCTTACCAGTATATGAAATTTCATTTCCTTTCTAAGGGAAGCTTTTTCTTTACAGTCCTGTCACGCATTTCTGCTTGTTGTATAACTGGTTGAAATTATATCTATAAATCGATTTATCTCTCATCCGCCCTTCTTGGCACACTGCTTGCTGGTAGATGAGTCAGAAGGGCAGCAACATTTTACTTTGTGACAAAGATCAATAAGATGAAAGCCATGAAGATCATAGCGGATCCTAAAAGAGGAAGAATGTCGGAAACAGAATGTCGGAATTCATTCCCGGACTGTTCCGGAGAAAGGAAGAAGGTCAAGATATCACTGAGAAAGCTGCGAAGTGTTTTCATGGGTGAAAGAAGATCGTGGCTCCAGATTTATAAGGAAGATATCTATAACAACAAAAAAATGAGTTCTTGGGGAGTGATACAATAGGCATCTTATCGACGATGCCCGTCAGTAGTATACGGAAAGAGGTATATGGTTATGTATAAAAATATCGGAATGTTAAGA
The DNA here is from genome assembly GCA_964520425.1 of uncultured Desulfobacteraceae bacterium. Classification (GTDB taxonomy): domain Bacteria; phylum Desulfobacterota; class DSM-4660; order Desulfatiglandales; family HGW-15; genus JAFGFY01. The sequence continues at coordinate 90,515 of CAZFMX010000002.1, read as the reverse complement.
TCATTTCACACGGATAATGGCGGCAGACGTTCAGGACAAGATCGCAGGCGTTTTGCCTATTCAAATCATATTCCAGAGAGAAGGCTTGGAAAAGACTATGGGTTAAGCCGGGACCGGAGAAATGGCAAGGATCGGAGAAAAGCGTTATATAACAGAAATTTTTCTGATCTGAGGAGCGGCCACCGCTTTGAACGAAGGATCACCCACAGGCAATTCGATGAGAAACAGCAGCAATCGGGTCTTTGTTTATGACATTCTTGAAAAGAAGGATAACCGAATGAACAACATTGATAATGCCCATGAAGAGAGCAAGGGGTCTCCTAATACGATAGAACTGCTGGCAAGCCTGTTTGAAGAATCAAAGGAATCCAAGATTAGGCGCGTCAAAGAGAAAACACGCCCTAAATCAGCAACAAGCGAGAGTAGCGCAGCCGTCAGACCGATGAAAAACGCTCAAAAGCGGATACCAATAAATCATCGAGGGAGGCAGATGCGGCCTTTTAATTCCGAAATAGAGGCCAGGACAAAAAAAAGGAAGACTCAAGTCAGGAAGCCTGCTGTGTCCGGGAACACCACTATAAAGAGTTCCAGGATCAAAGCCCATGTACAAGAGAAACCTCAAAAGAGTGTCTCTGTAAAAAGGTCAGTACCTGCCATTCAGAGAAACAGGGATAAAAGGATTTCCCAAAGCCATGTTGTGAAAAGAGAAAGCCCTGCTGTTTCTGAAGGTTTTGTTCTCCCCCAAGAGGTGAGTAGCCATCCTCAAAGAAGGTCCATTTTTAGTTTGACGACCTTAAATATTGGATTGCCTTTTGTTATGGGCGTTCTTTTGACCTTTTTGGGAACTCGTTTAGCGCCATTATACCTATTTGATGACGATCAGGCGATCGCGTTGGCGAAAAACGAAATGATTGAGAATCCTGCCCCTGTGAAGCAGGATGTCACCATCCCAACGACCTCGGCAGCGGCAGTTGAGACCGTAAAACTGGATAATGAGAACAAAACTCCTGAACCACCGCCAATCGGACCGGAAAAGGGGATGATTGAAGGGTCGACCCCCAAAAAGCCCGATAACCCTGTTTCTGAGACACCCAAAGAAACCATTGTCACCGCAAAACAGGAGGTTTCTCCTGCAAATCCTCAACATTCCAGGTCGACTCATAGTGACGAGGCGGCAAAGACCGAGATGTTTCAGAGGGATGAAAGAAAATCATATCCTTATTCCATCTATTTGGGCTCCTATAAAAACATAGATCGCATTCAGGAAGCCATTTCCATTTTTAAAAAGAAGGGATTGTCTCCATATTGGGTGAGAGTCGATCTTGGGGAGAAGGGTGTATGGTACAGGGTCTTGGCCGGGTATTTCCAGACAAAAGACGAAGTAAACGCATTTATCGAGAAAAATCAGATAACTGAGGGGAGATCCAGGTATGTCCTTTATGCTAACCTCATAGGCCTTTTCAGTTCGGATGAAGAACTCACAGAAAAGAACCTATCCCTTGTAGAGTTGGGGTACTGTCCCTATGTAATTGAAGGAGATAACGGTGAATCTCTTCTTTTTAGCGGAGCTTTTTATTATAAGGAGGACGCTGAAAAAGAGCATATTGAACTGGCGTCAAAGGGGATTCAGAGCCGGCTTGTCAAACGGTGAGAGACAGCCAGAACGTTCCTAGCTCATTAGCCCCTCTAAACATCCCTATTGCCACTGGTTTCATGCAAGCAAAGGGGGCTTGCGAAGTCCTTTCAGACTGTCTCCCTCCGTTTTCAGCCCTCATTCAAATTCTTCAGACTCCTCGGTGGGATAAAAGAGGTATTGACTCTCTCCCTGAATCTTCGGACCGGTCTCGTGCAGGAGAAAGCTTTCTGAATGTCTTCGGAAGTCTTTGGCCTTTTCCTCCAGGGCATTCAGCTTTTGTATGACCCCATGCTCTTTCAGTATGACTCTGATCCTGTGAAAGACCTGCCCACTGCCGTAGAGAAACGCCCCTTCATGAAGGAGTTTACAGGCGACCATATGTTTGAAGGTGTCAAACTTGATTTGCTCTCTAATGCGGTTCAGGTCTTTTACGATATAATCGATCTCCTCCCTCAAGTGGGGAGTGATCAAGAGCCTGTGTTTCTCTTTGTAGATGGCTTCGTCTATCCTTTCAACTAATTCCTTCGGGAAGTCGTCCCCCACCACCACAATCAGATCCATATCCGAACCATTGACCAGTTTTCCGGTGCTACGCTCGGGACGGGGGACGTCGTGGGCCATGTTATAGACGATATCCCCTCCGATGATGAAACAGACTTGTTCCTGAATCGGGATTTCAGATCCCAGTTTGTCGACCAGGGTGGAGACAATGCTGTAGGCAAGCTCTGATTTTGCCTTGCTGATCGTCTCAATGTGTGATGCGACACTTTGGGCTTTTTGATCCAGCGAGTCGCCTTGGTTGGCAAGACCAATCACCGAATACGTAAGGAATTCTCTTAAGATGGAAGGGGAAAGACGGGCAAAACCCTTGATCCGGCGGTCCAATCTCATATACCTCGTCCCAACGATTCGAATCACCAAGTCCTTGGAGAGCCTGCAGGTTCGCCAGAGTATTAAGCCGTCACCGCCAACAGACTCCATTATCTCTGAACCAGTGAGAGGGCCTTTATCATGAATAAGAGCTATGATTTCTTGTTCCATTCCTCTGTATGCTTTCAAGACTCTGCAGGAGAGACTTACGCCATGAAATCTCAATCAGCAGGCCTCAAATCCTGTAACATCAGTTCTTCCGTTTAAAGAGCACGCTAGCTACAAGATCTTTTTAAATCCGGCAAAGGTCATGGTGTCTTTTCGTAGTGACTGTTGGGAGGCCTTCGTTATTTCAGGATGTTAGAGAATGGGGGACCCCCTGGCCCCGAGTGAAAGCGAGGGGAACAGCGGAGGGGGGAGGGTTCACCCCGGCTCTAACGTCCTGAAATAACCAGGCCGTGAGACTCGGAATCGGAGAAAAGACACCATAACCTTTATTCCTTTCTAAAAAGGACCCTGGACAGAAAAGGCTTGGCAACTATGTTACAGATCTGGAAATAAGAGTGCTTCGGCGGCGTCTCGCCAATTCACGCTTATCAATGACCTCGTCTGACTCATCAATGATTTCTCTCCCAAGTATTTCTTCCAGTATGTCCTCCAGGGAGATCAGACCTGAAAGACCCCCATATTCATCGATGACCACGAAGAGTTTCTGCCTGGTATCCATAAACTTCGCAAAAACGTCGTTCAGTTTGGCCGATTCGACCACAAAACGCGCCGGTCTCATAAGCGAGGTCAATGGCCTATCTTTTTCCCCTTGAGAGAAGGCTGTGAACAGTTCCTTTGTTAGAACGATGCCCACCACATCTTCTGTATCCTTGTCATAAACCGGAAAGCGGCTATGTTCCCATTTTTTTGACGTTTTGGCCGCGACTTCTACAGGGAGATGCTCACTAAGAGAAAAGATAACGGTCCTAGGTGTCATCACATTCTCGACCGTTTTTTCCTCCAAGGACAAGATATTTTCTATCACTCTCTTCTGGTAGTGCTCTATTCCTCCCGTCCGGAGGCTAATTTGGGCCATGATTCTAAGTTCATTGGGCGATACAGACTCATCAGCTTTTCCTCGGGCAATGAGTCCCGTGATATGACTGCAAAGCCATATGAAAGGCGTCATCAAGCCAACTAAAATTTTTAATGGGTATGCGACCAGGGAGACTAGAGGCCTGGCATAGATGACCCCTGCGGTCTTGGGGATGACTTCCGAGAAGATCAAAATCATCAGGGTGAAAAAGGCAGAGAAGTACCCCAGCCATTGATGCCCAAATACGGCGGTAGCGGCGGATCCGGCGACAGCAGCACCGGCTGTATTGGCAATGGTATTCAGGGATAATATGGCGGTAATCGGCCTCTCCACATTTTGTCGCAATTCTTTAAAGATTTTTCCGCTCGTCTTTTTTTCATGGACCATCGCTTCAACGCGCCTCATGGGCGTTGAATAAAGGACCGCCTCAAAAAGAGAGCACCCTGCTGAAATCAAGAGGGCACAGCTTACAGCAATGATGAGTTCAAACATTTTTCGTCAAACCCCCTAAGCATCTTTTTTGAAGAATATTCACTCATGCGCCTTCATTTTTCTCCCAATTCTGATCGATTCTGTCATGGAAAGACCAGTGGGTTACTTATCCTCAAGTCTGCTGATATCTGATAGTTCTCTAGGACTGTTTACATTAAGAAAAGATTTCAACCTTGAATCAAAGGATCGAATTTCTTGCTCATTCACATACCGTACTCTAATGTTTTCAAAGAATTTGATGATCTGATGCCCCCATCTGTCAATCAGTTTCTTTACGGCAGGGAGGCAGTTTCTGGTATAGATAGCATGGAGCGGTTCTATCTTCCAGTCTACCTTTGGAACAACGGCATCAAAGTCATCCATTATTTCAACCATATGAAGGATAAGATCTCTCTGAAGAAAGGGCATATCACATGCTACAAAAAACCCTGATTTGCCGGACATGGTTTCTAATCCGGTATAGACGCCACCAAGGGGGCCAAGCCCCTTGATGACATCCTCATGCATCGGAAGCTGGAGATAGTCGTATTCACGGGGAGTATTGGTGATAATAATCAGGTTTTCAAATAGGGGCTCCATCACACGGATGACCCTCTCAATCAACCGCATGCCGCCTACTTCCACCAGGGCCTTGTTCCTTCCATAGCGGAGACTCTTTCCACCGGCGAGGATGATCCCGGTGATGTCTTTCGGACATGAGATGATTGGATCAGAATCCTTTGATGCGACGGACATGACTGTATATGCGATTAGAGTCTTTCGCCATATCTATGAGGGTGACGTTATATAGTTTGGCTGCGCGGACGGCCCTCGATGTCGGTCGGGACATGACGACAAAGAGGGGTATCTTGGAGCGTACAGTCTTGAGAATCATCTCAAGACTGGCCCTACCACTGGAGAGTAAAATCTTGTCGTGAAATGGGATCTCCTTGATAAGGGCGGCTCCGATGACCTTGTCAACGGCATTGTGACGTCCCATATCTTCAGCACAAACCAGTGGATTCCCGTCGGAATCCAAGAGGAGAGCAGCATGGGCGCCTCCCGTTTTCCTATAAAGAGGTTGACACTGTTCCAGGGTTTGCGGTAAGTGCTTGAGTACACTCATGGAGAACTTCTTTTTGCTCTTTACCCTTGCAAGTCCTCTTTCCAGGTCATCATAATTCTCTTTTCCACAAATGCCACAACTGGAATAGGATGTCCTCATCTCCTCTTTTTTAGGCAGTTGTGATCCTATGGAGGGGATTTTGATCCTTGCTTGAATAATCTCTTCTCCATCCTCCTTTCCAAGAGGAGTAATGAGGCATTCTTCTATGTCGGAGATTTTATTTATGAGTCCTTCCGTATAGACAAAACCGGTGACAAGTTCTCTGGCCATTCCGGGGGTGAACATAATCAGAGTGCTTGTCTTATCATTGACGATAATCTCGATAGGAGTCTCCAGAATAAGATGACTCGAAACCGGTAGGATCCGGTCGTCAGTGTATGTGAAGGACCGAAGGGATAAATACATGTCTTTGGGCGTCATCTGGAAAATATGTTAACGTACGAAAGAGTGTGTCAAAGATTCAATAAAGACTTATCATATGAAAACGTTAGCTCCTTCTTCAAATTAATATTTTCCTTTTGGTCCTATTTTACTACAGGGTCCTAAAGGAGATAGCTTTTTCATAAGTGTCGAAAAAGTAAAAACTCCCATTTCAGTTGTTTCCCTGCCGTCTAAATCCAGCAACTTACAGGTGTGTAAAAGGCATGAAATAGTGGCTCTTAGCATTTTTCGACAGCCTGATACAGTCAGTGGTCATTCCTATGTCGATTAAAAACATTCCTATTAATAATCAGTTAGATGATTTCGTGCGAACCGTCAATTTTCTCTCTCACAGAGTTCCACTAAAACCCCATTGGTTTCTTTGGGATGAATAAAGGCAATTCTTGCCCCTCCTGCCCCTTTTCTCGGTGCCTGATCAATCAACCGTACCCCTTTTTCTTTCAACTCTCTGAGTGCTTCTTCTATGTCTTCCACGCGGAAGGCGATATGCTGAACACCTTCTCCGCGAGAACCCAAGTATTTCGCGATCGGTCCATCAGGATCAGTGGATTCCAGCAATTCTACCTCGCTGTCTGCAACAGGCACGAAAGCCACGTTGACTCTCTGATCTGACACGTGTTCAATGTCTTCGATTTCAAGCCCCAATATATCGGTATAGAACTTGCTTGCCTCTTCGATCCCCTTTACGGCGATGCCGATGTGATCAATGCGTTTTACTTTCATGCCCCCTCCTCAGTTTCGCTGGAAATTCTTGCCTTTACTGGCAAGGTGTATTATATTGATCGAGCCTTGGGAATCTCCTCAACATCGTGAACCTCAAGGTCTTTCGAAGGTGCAATTTGCCCGTCCAGGAGAATCCCACTGAAGAGAGATCCGGGTCTTGCGAGAGGTGTGAACAGGCCGATAGAGGGTGATTTCCCTAAATTTTTAACCTACTCAATGCTCGAAGTCCAGAGGTTTTGTCCGTGAAGAGAAGCCCATACGATTTCCTATCCTCCGGGTCCCGGGCGTCCACACCGCGGCAGGCGGATTTTGACCAATTTGAGGCCACCGAACTCTATTGTCCCCAATGCGGTCGGCCCGTCCAGGTCAAGAAGTCTCTGCTTCTGGTTTTGCCAGAGGGGGAGAAGTTTGAATACCGATGCCAATTTTGTGGGACCACGGTGGGAGATAAAATGGATCATTTCTGATTATTCTTGGGGTAGGGAAGGGCCGATCTGCCGCCATATCGATCCTGAACGACCAAGAGGGCGTAACTTTTCGACTTGGCTGCAAAATGGTGTTTTTCTGCGCTCTGAAACTGGAGTCCCTTTTTGGTGAAGTTTGCTTGATGGTCCCTTTTCAGCAGGAGGAAAGTGATTCTCAGTAATAATGGAACACTCTAAGGAGGGTATCTGATGAAAAAATCTATCGTCTTTGTGTTTGTGGTATGTGCTGTGTTTTGTATGAGCTCGCCTCTTCTGGCCGGCGGTATAGACAACAAGACCAATTACAGCGCGGACTACATTCGGTCTCTCAATCGTAATGCCGCAACCGACTCAGCCGATACCGTGATCTATAACCCCGCGGGTGTGATGAAGATGGAGGATGGGATGTACCTGAAACTCGATCTTCAATATACCGCCATCAAAGAAGCCTCGAATCGGTTCAGTGGCATGGAATTCGAGACTGATAAAAAGGACATTGTTCCCGCCCTGTTTGCCCTTTATAAAAAGGATCGATGGTCGGCCTTTGGAGCCTTTTCCATCCCTGCCGGAGGGGGGAGCATAGAATATGAGCAGGGGAACGCAACGACAACCGGGATCGGTATGGGGTTGATCTCTAATTTTATGGGTGCCTACGATACGATCTCCGATCAATATCTAGAAGGCAAAAGCGTCTATTATGGTTATACCGTTGGAGGAGCCTACGCCTTTAGTGATATGTGTTCCGTGTCCCTGGCCGCCCGATATATAAATGCGGAAAAAGATGGCAATGGATTTGTCACGTTGTCCGGCCCATATCCTGATTTGTATCCTGATTCAACTTTTGCTGTGGACTATGAGCAAGACGACAGTGGAATAGGCTTTATTCTGGGTCTAAATTTCACACCTGCGGAAGAGTGGAATATTGGTGTGAGGTATGAAAGCAAGACAGGCCTTGATTTGGAGTACACGATTAATAAAGATGATGTGGATCCCCTTACACCCGATCCAGGTGGTATTCTTCCTCCGACCGGTTTCGTCGAGAATAGAGACCTTCCCGCCATATTCGGTCTTGGCGTCGCCTACACGGTTTCGCCGAATATCAGGCTTGAAGCTGACCTGACTTACTATCTGAACGATAACGCGGATTGGTCAGATCCAAGGTTCAGCCACGTGGATAACGGGTATGATCTGGGTATCGCCCTGGAATATACCTTTAGCCCTGAGCTGAAAGGGAGTGTCGGGTACTTGTTGACCCAAACCGGGTTAGATCCGGACGGCCTCCTCTCTGAGTATCCGGAGTTGGACGCGCACACCATTGCTGCAGGCGTAGCCTATGAATTCAATTCCTCCTGGACATCAAATGTGGGTTTGGCGAAAATCTTCTATGGCGATGAAACAACGAGCTCTGGGATGACGCTCGAAAAAGACGTTATGCTGCTGGGCGTCAGCGTTCAGTACAGATTTTAAAACAGCTGCCCTCTTTTTTTGGGAGAGACCCCATATGAGAGTCCTTGTGAGTGATAATCTTTCGGATTTGGGTATCGAGATCTTTCGTGAGACACCCGAAATCGAGGTGGACATCAATACGGGCCTTAGCCCCGAAGATCTGAAGACCATTATCGGACAATACCACGGGCTTGTGATCCGGAGCGCCACCAAAGTGACTGACGAGATCATATCGGCTGCCGACAATCTCAAGGTGATCGGGCGCGCTGGTATCGGTCTGGACAATGTAGATATCTCCGCGGCCAGCCGGAGGGGGATTGTGGTGATGAACACGCCGGAAGGCAACACCGTCACCACAGCAGAACATACCGTGGCCATGATGATGGCCCTTTCCCGGAATATCCCGGAGGGGACGATTTCTCTTAAGCAGGGGAAATGGGAAAAGAAAAAACTGCAAGGCCAAGAGATCTATAATAAGACACTGGGGCTGATTGGTGTCGGCAAGATCGGAAGAATTGTGGCAGATAGGGCAAGGGGAATGAAGATGAAAGTTATTGCCTACGACCCCTACCTTAAGCCGGAGACTCTGGATGAACTGGATGTGGAGCCTGTTTCTTTTGAAGAGTTGTTGAAGAGAGCCGATTACGTCTCAATCCATACTCCCAGGACTGATGAAACCAATAATCTAATCAACAAAAAAACCCTGGCTGATATGAAGAAAGGGGCTATGCTGCTCAACTGTGCCCGGGGTGGAATTGTCAATGAGGATGATCTCTATGAAGCCTTAAAATCGGGTCATTTAGGGGGTGCTGCACTTGATGTTTTTGCATCTGAACCGCCCGGACATATGAAATTGATGGATCTACCCAACTTCATCTGTACACCCCATCTCGGTGCATCAACCAGGGAGGCGCAAGATAATGTGGCTAAAGATGCAGCTGAACAAATCGTCGCATATCTGTTGCACGGAACAGTGAAGAATGCGGTGAATGTGCCGAACATTGGTCCGGAGCTTGTGAATGTCCTAAGACCCTATGCATCCCTAGCCGAGAAAATGGGCTCTTTGCAGGCCCAACTCGTGGACAGCGGGATTTTAGAGGTCGAGATCAATTATGCCGGAAAGATAGCAGAATATGATGTAACCCCTTTGACCACGGCCACACTAAAGGGGCTTCTCACTCCCATCCTTAAAGATGATGTGAATTATGTGAATGCCTCGTTTGTTGCCTCTGACAGGGGAATTAAGGTGGTGGAGTCGAAAACTAAGACATCGGAGGATTTTGCCAGCCTCATCAAGCTTAGGGTAAAATCCATGGAAGGATTGAACATCGTCTCAGGCACCATCTTTGGCAAGACCTTGCCCAGGATTTTACGCCTCAATGATTTTTATCTTGAAGCCATTCCTGAAGGGCACATCCTGATGATAGAGAATGAAGATGTGCCGGGGGTCATCGGTCTGATCAGTACGGTTTTGGGAAAACACAATGTAAACATAGGCCGTATGCATGTGGGACAGGAAAAGGCAAAGAAGCAGAATGTTGTATTGCTGACCACAAGTATTTCCGTCAATGAGGAAGTCCTTGAAGCCATTTGTGGTTTGGAAGGTGTTTTTTCTGCCCGAAGAATAGAGCTATAATGAGAGACAGCCGTTTCCAGGGAGGCCAGAACAATGGGTGAAGAAGAGAAAGGATTTGTGATAAAGGATAAACGGTCATTGAATGAGAAGGGTGAGTTAAAAGAAGAAGGGCAAGAAGAGATCAAAGGGGAGGAAAAGAAGGAAGAGAAAAAAGAAGAAGAACCACAGAGGATTCCTCTCCCGGAGGTGAGTCTAAGTTCCCTGGTTTTCAGCCTCAGCTCATCTGCCCTGCTGCATCTCGGAGAGATTGCTGATCCCCAGACTGGTGAAAAGAAAGAGGACCTTGCCCTAGCCAAACACTCTATCGATACCATCGGTATGTTGAAAGAAAAGACCAAAGGAAATTTGACCGAAGAGGAAGACAAATTTATTGAGTCAATCCTTACTGATCTCAGATGGCGTTATGTGAAGGCCAAGAAATAGACCTTTAGCGCGTCACAATACTCAGGATCAGTGTTCGCCTTGGTCGCACCAAATATTGTTTAATAATGAGGATAGGATGGACAACATGATGAGAGGACGGAGATTATTGTTTATCGGATCGGCCATACTTTTTTTTACTGTTGGCCTGGCGTTTGCCTCACTCTTCGCGGACATCGCGGCACCCTCTGCCCAAACGGCGGGGACCACGCCGACGTCTCCCGTATCCTTTTCCGGATTGGTCAAGGAGGCGAGAGACTCTGTGGTCAATATCAGTACGGTCAAGATTATCAGGCGAGAGCAGATGTTTGAATCGCCGTTTGGTCAAAATGATCCGTTCAATGATATGTTTGAGCGGTTCTTTGGAGACCGGATCCCTCGGGAGTCACGGCAAACCAGTCTGGGGTCCGGCTTCATCATTGACAAAGAAGGCTTCATCCTAACGAATAATCATGTGGTGGAGCAGACTGACGAGATCAAAGTGATGCTGGCTAATGGAACCGAGTATGACGCGGAAATCGTCGGCCGCGACCCAAAAACAGACCTGGCTTTAATACGCATAGAGGCTGAGGAAGATCTGAAGCCCCTTCCCCTTGGAGACTCGGAAGAGCTGGAGGTGGGTGACTGGGTCCTGGCCATTGGTAATCCTTTTGGTCTTGATCACACTTTGACAGTGGGAGTGGTTAGCGCTAAGGGGAGGACATCTGTTGGCATTACCGACTATGAAGATTTTATCCAGACAGATGCTGCGATTAACCCCGGCAATAGCGGCGGTCCCTTGATCAACCTGAAGGGGGAGGCAATCGGTATCAACTCTGCGATCTTTTCACGGAGTGGAGGGTATATGGGTATCGGTTTTGCCATTCCAATCAACATGGCCAAGGATCTACTGCCACAGCTCAAGAAAGGGAAGGTGATCAGGGGATGGCTGGGGGTTATGATTCAAGGGATTACACCAGGACTCAAAGAGAGTTTTGACTTGAAAGAGGATAAAGGCGCCCTGGTCTCTGAAGTCACTCCTGGAGGGCCTGCTGAAGAGGCAGGAATAAAGGAAGGAGATGTCATCGTCTCCTTTGACGGGAAAGAGGTTCAGGAGATGAGCGATCTTTCCATGATTGTGGCTTCCACGCCTGTGGGAAAGATTGTGACAGTGGAGGTCATTCGGGAAGGTAAGAAAAAGCGCTTTGAGGTAAAGATTGACGAATTAAAGGAGGAGACAGAAGAAGGAGAGACTCCGGCCGAAGAAAAGAGAGATTTGGGCATGACCGTAGATGAAATCACGCCCTCGGTGGCACGTCAGCTCGACCTTTCCGATGAAAGAGGGGTGGTTGTTGTTCGGGTCGAGAGTAACTCACCGGCGGAGAAGGCCGGTATTGCCAGGGGGGATGTTATCCTGGAAATCAACCGTGAACCAGTGAACGATGTGGGAGCATATAAGGAGAAGATCCGTCAACATAAGGAGGGGGATGTTATCCTTTTTCGTGTAAAGAAACGGGGTGGTCCTACCCTCTTTGTGCCTTTGAAAGTAGAGGAATAGAATGATGGGGGTGACAAGAAAGAGATGAGAGAGGGTAGAAGGTCTTCCAAATATATGCCTCTGAGGGAATAAGTTGTCGCTCGTCACTTCTCAATCGTCACCTTTTACAATCAGAACCCCCGCCAAGTTAAACCTGCGCTTGAAAGTCACGGGTCAGCGACCGGATGGGTATCATGATCTGATTTCCATCATGATCCCAATAGACCTCTGTGATGTTCTCAAGCTAAAACTCACCTCCCAAAACCGGGTGAGACTTTCCTGCGAAGGACTTTCAGTCCCTACCGATGAAGAGAACCTTGCCTATCGGGCGGCTCAATCTTTCTTGATCCACACGGGAATCCAGAGGGGCCTCGACATAAAACTCACAAAGAATATTCCAGTGGCGGCTGGGCTAGGTGGCGGAAGCAGTGACGCGGCAGCCGTTCTTCTTGCCATTAATGAGATATGCGGAAGGCCGTTGAGTTTCTCCGAACTCCATGCTTTGGCCGTTGACCTCGGCGCGGACGTGCCTTTTTTTCTGGAGAGTAAGCCCTCACTGGCTACCGGTATTGGCGAGATTCTGGAACCACTGGAAAAATGGCCTAAATTCTGGTATATTATCGTGAAACCTCCCCTTCAAGTAGCCACCTCGTGGGTCTATAGGAACCTTAAATTAGAGTTGACAAGGGGAGAATATGACTTTATAGTAAAAACCTTGAAAAGTGACCCTTTCAGGCTATCAGATGTCCTTGATAATGATTTGGAAAGGGTAACTGCCGCCAGATTCCCCATCATTGAGTCCATTAAGATTCGTTTGATGGAAACCGGGGCGGAGGGGGCTCTAATGTCGGGAAGTGGCCCCAGTGTTTTCGGTGTGTTTTCATCCTTAGATCAAGCTGAAAAGGCAAGAAAATCGCTCATCTCCCAGAATCTGGGGGATGTTTTTGTTGTAGCAGACTGGAAAAGACCCCAGCCTTCCGATTCCTGAATTGGCAAACGAAGTCAAGAAGATACACCAAGTATTCCGCATTTTTCATCCGTTGAAGTAGACCATGAAAAAAAGGATTTGCCAAGTAGAGGATCTAGGAATGCGAATGAGGGCCCATTACCGTATACGGACGTGGAAGGAGAGTTCTCCTGCCTGTAATGAGCTTGATTTTTGGGGTGTCGTCAAGTGGTTAAGACACGGGTTTTTGGAGCCCGCATTCGGAGGTTCGAATCCTCCCACCCCAGCCAATGCGGCTACGATTACTGCCAAGGCAGATAAACGTTTAATAGACTATAGGACGCACTGATTCCAATGAAACTTTTCGGTGGAACATCTAACACAGCTTTGACTCAAGAGGTCTGCGACTATCTGGACGTCCAGCCGGGGAAAATGGCAGCCAAGACTTTTAGCGATGGGGAAACACAAATTGAGATCCATGAGAACATAAGGGGGCGGGACGTCTTTGTTCTTCAATCCACTTGCACTCCCGTCAACGATAACTTGATGCAGCTTCTGATCATGATAGATGCCCTGAGAAGAGCTTCGGCCGATAGAATTACGGCAGTGATTCCCTACTATGGGTATGGTCGACAAGACCGCAAAGTGAAGCCGAGGGTACCCATTAGTGCCAAGCTGGTGGCTGACCTGATCACCGTTGCAGGGGCAAGCCGGGTCGTTTCCATTGATCTACACGCGGGTCAGATTCAGGGCTATTTTAACATCCCAGTGGATAATCTTTATGCGGCACCTGTTTTGGTAAAACACATTCGAACCCATTTTCAAGAGGATCTAGTGATTGTGTCCCCTGACGCAGGCGGTGTGGAAAGGGCAAGGGCCTATGCTAAGAGGCTGGAAGCGTCCTTGGCTATTATCGATAAAAGGCGTGATGCTCCGAATGTTTCCGAGGCCATGAATATTGTTGGAGAAGTGGAAGGAAAAACAGCCATCATCCTGGATGATATGATCGATACGGCAGGGACATTGACTCAGGCGGCCAAAGCATTGAAGGATAATGGCGCAGGCAACATATATGCATGCTGTACCCACCCCGTTTTATCAGGGACAGCAGTTGAGAGGATAGAGGCCTCTCCTTTAGACAAGGTAGTGGTAACCAATACCATTCCCCTTAACGAGAAGGCTCGGAACGGCTCCAAGATTATAGCATTGTCTGTAGCGGAGTTGCTGGGGGAGACCATTAAGAGAGTACAAAATTCTGATTCTGTAAGCACGTTGTTTGTGTAAGCGTCACAATGCCTGAGAAGATCAGACTTTTTCGTTACACAGACGAGCCGCGCCGTTTTTGGAGGAAATAGATGGCTAAACAGGTTCTGAATGCCCTGACCAGAAAGACCAAAGGAAAAGGGAATGCCAGGAAACTTAGAAGAGACCAACAGATACCGGCCAGTTTTTATGGCCCGAATGCGCAACCCATGATGCTGGCTGTGAGTTATGCAGAGCTAGAACGACTCATGAGACGATCTGCTGCGGAGAATATTATTCTTGATCTGAACATACAATCTGACGGCGGGTCGGAGACCAGGAGTGTCATTTTAAAGGAACTCCAGGTCGATCCGACTAACGACATCTATCTTCATGTGGATTTCTGTGAGATATCTATGGACAAAGAGATCACTGTCCATATTCCCATATCTCTTACAGGCACACCCGTGGGTGTAAAAGAGGGAGGTGTTCTCCAACATATCAGGAGGGAACTGAACGTCTCCTGTTTGCCTGATAAACTGATAGACACATTGGAAGTGGATGTGTCCGGACTCGAAATCGGAGATGCCTTGCATATTAGAGACATTAAGCTCCCCGAAGGGATCACGACCCTCGAGGAAGGTAATCTGACGGTGGCCTCGGTTGCGGCACCAACAGCTGAGGTGGAAGAGGCCCCGGCGGTAGAGGTAGAAGGTGCAGAAGGAGCAGAAGAGGCGCCTGAAGCTCAAGCGGCCGAGACTGAAGACAAGAACGACGACAAAGAAGCTGCCAGTAAAGACTAAAGACTTCTGTGAAGGTCGGTCCTAAACGGTGTATCTGATAGCAGGTCTTGGAAACCCGGGATTAAAGTACAGGAATACGCGCCACAACGTAGGGTTTAGGGTCGTGGATTTGTGGGCCAAATCTCTGGGGGTCCGTTTGGACCGCAGGCGTTTTCAAGGGAGATTCGCCCGGACAAGGTTTCAGAATGTCGAAGTGATCCTTCTTCGGCCGATGACCTTTATGAATCGGAGTGGAGACTCTATTAGGGCCTGCATAGATTATTTTGATCTCCAGACGGAGAATGTTCTGGTGGTCCATGACGATGTCGATCTACCGGTGGGAAGAGTTAGGGTGGTTAGAGGAGGGGGCGCCGGAGGACATAAAGGCGTTTTATCCACTATTCAGCATCTAGGAACCCATGATTTCCCAAGGATTAAGGTCGGTGTGGGGCGGCCCCGATACGCCGGGGAATCTGTAGAGGACCATGTTTTGAAATCCTTTTACAGGGATGAAAAGGAGGTAGTCGAAAGGGCAATCAAAATGGCGATTCAGGCATGTGAACTGATCGTCGATAATGGTGTTGACGCTGCAATGAATCACATCAATTCCAGAGACTTACCAGTTTCATAGCGCCGGTAAGAGTTAGCTTCGATTTTCAGCAATACGCTGATAATTTGAGTATCGGTGTGATCAACAACGCTTTTCTGCCTCTGGGAAACGATTCATAAAATGAGCTTTGGGTCGATAACGCTTCATTTCTTGCAATCAGGGGGTTGAGATGTTTAGTGTAGGCGATTTGGCGGTTTATCCAGCACATGGTGTGGGAATTATTGAAAAGATCGAGAGCCAGGAGATCTCGGGTTGTCGCCAGGATTTCTATGTGATGAGAATTCTTGATAACGACATGATCATCATGATTCCGAAGCAGAATGTAGACAGTGTCGGATTAAGGGAAATCATCGGCCAGGATGATATTACGAAACTCTACTCTATACTTAAGAAGAGAGATGTTATTATCGATAACCAGACTTGGAACAGACGTTACAGAGAATATATGGATAAGATCAAGACTGGCTCAGTCTTTGAGGTGGCAGAGGTCTACCGGGACCTTCTGATGTTGAAGGTGGAAAAAGATCTTTCTTTTGGAGAGAGAAAGATGCTGGATACCGCAAGAAGCCTCCTTGTCAAGGAGATATCCTTGGCCCGGAAAGTGGAGGAGGAACAAGTAGAGGAAGATCTGGAAAGAATCTTTTCATAACAAGCAGTTATCCAATCTTTTATCTAGTGGAGCAGGAACCAGACAGGATTTTCTCCTTTTCAATTACAACCGAGCAGAGAGACAGCCGTATTGATGCCTTTCTCGCTTCACAGATCGATGACCTGACCCGATCCAGGGTTCAAGAACTCATACGGAAAGAACTCATAACGGTCAACGGCCGATCCCCGAAATCAAGCTATCGGTTGAAAAGGGGGGATGAAGTCCGTGTTGTAATCCTTCCGGCTACTCCATATGAGTTGAAGGGGGAGTCTGTTGAGTTCAGCATTATCCATGAAGATGCATCCCTAATCGTCCTGGATAAGCCTCCCGGCCTGGTCATCCACCCTGCGCCAGGACACTCGAACGGTACATTGGTACATGGACTACTCCAGCATTGCGATGACCTGTCAGGGATAGGTGGCGTATTAAGGCCTGGTATTGTCCACCGGCTCGATAAGGACACATCGGGTCTTGTGGTTGTGGCCAAGAATGACCGGGCTTACCAGTTTTTGGCCAAACAATTCAAGGGAAGAACCATAAGAAAGGAGTATCTGGCTATTGTGTGGGGCATCCCTGCAGGGACTGAAGGAGAAATCGATCTTCCTATTGCCCGTCACCCCAAGCGAAGAAAAGAGATGTCTGTTCAGCCTTCTTCGGGGAAAAGGGCACTGACTTTATGGCAGAAGTTGGAGGAGTTCAAGCAGGGTTTTTCAATGCTATCAGTCACTCTCAAGACAGGGAGAACACATCAAATCCGGGTCCATTTGTCCTATCTAGACTATCCTATTTTGGGGGATCCCGTCTATGGATACAAGCGGAATTGGTGGCAGAAACGCCTTTCTTTGATGGATAGTATCTTGCCACACGTGAAAAGACAGCAGCTTCATGCTGAGAAGTTGGGGTTTGTTCATCCCGATTCCGGGGACTATTGTGAATTCAATGCGCCTTTACCCGATGATATGAGGTCCATCCTGAAAGCCTTAAGAGGACTGGAACGTGAGGATGAAGAGCTAAAAAAGATTGACAAAAGGCGATAATTACCTATATTCTATAAACTAAATACTTTCCTACCAACAGAGCATTCGGTATAGACCGGATATCATGATCAACTCCATTGTTGTTCTACTGTGCTATCATCTTTCATTCATCCAAATGGACTTACAAGGTTGATCTGAGAACCTCCTCACGGAGCATACCGATAATTCTATGGCCTTTCTCCTATTCTGAAAGAAGCTTTGCTCTGGGGCAGGATAATCCACATGAAACTGGGGTATGCTTCCCTGTTTGACCACAGAAACTGACGTTTCTTGTGAACTCAAAAAACGATAGGAAATCAATTAATACATGGTGGATCTTTAAAAGTCTATCGTCAGGTTGAGAACCGCACGGATCTGGAATGAAGTAGGATCCGAGTAAGAGGTCTGATACGGATTTTAGGAGGTCATCGATAAATACATCTACGATGGAGATTAAACTATGAATCTTGTGGAACTCAAGAAAATGAAGATTAATGAGCTCACGAAGTTGGCGAAGGATTTCAGCATCGAGGGAGCTACTGGAATGCCCAAGCAGGAACTCATTTTCGCCCTGCTCCAAGCCAATTCCGATCAAAACGGCCTCATTTACGGTGAAGGTGTCTTAGAAATACTGCCTGATGGGTTTGGCTTCCTCAGGGCCACTGATTCAAACTACTTGCCTGGACCTGATGATATCTATATATCCCCTTCTCAGATAAGACGGTTCAATCTGAGAACCGGTGACACGGTTTCGGGTCAGATCAGACCACCAAAAGACACGGAAAGGTATTTTGCGCTTTTAAAGGTTGAACAGGTGAATCATGAAGATCCGGAGATCTCTCGTGAAAAGATCCTTTTTGACAATCTTACTCCTCTTTACCCCGATGAAAGGGTCGTGCTTGAGACTAAACCGGACAATTTCTCGTCCAGGATTTTGGATCTCATGACTCCCCTTGGAAAAGGGCAACGTGGACTTATCGTCGCCCCTCCAAGGACAGGTAAGACCATGCTCCTTCAGAACATCGCCAATAGTGTGACGACCAATGACAAGAGTATTCACAAGATTGTCCTTCTTATTGATGAACGGCCTGAAGAAGTGACTGATATGCAGCGATCCGTGGATGCAGAGGTGATCAGTTCAACGTTTGATGAGCAGCCTCAGAGACATGTCCAGGTGGCCGAAATGGTCATAGAAAAGTCAAAACGACTGGTAGAGCACAAGCGAGATGTCCTTATTCTTTTAGATAGTATTACAAGATTGGCCCGTGCCTATAATGCGACCGTGCCACCAAGCGGCAAGATTCTCTCCGGCGGTCTTGATTCCAATGCACTGCATAAGCCGAAACGCTTCTTCGGGGCGGCCAGAAATGTTGAAGAGGGGGGAAGCCTTACCATTATTGCCACGGCATTAGTCGATACAGGAAGCAGAATGGACGAGGTCATTTTTGAAGAATTCAAAGGGACGGGAAATATGGAGATCCATCTGGATAGGAAACTGACTGAAAGACGTGTCTTCCCATCCGTAGATATTAATCTTTCCAGCACAAGGAAGGAAGAACTTTTAGTGGATGAGGCAGACCTGCATCGTATCTGGATACTCCGGAAGCTTTTGGCTCCGCTGACCCCCGTTGATAGCATGGAATTTCTTCTGGACAAGATTAAGGGAACAAAAGATAATAAAGAATTCTTAGCCTCTATGAGTGAATAGTTTTCACTTGCTTTGATCATTTCAAGGAAAGGAAGAAAAGATGAAAAAGGACATTCATCCGGAATACCATAAGACTATCGTGCACTGTGCTTGCGGTAACGAATTTGAGACAGGTTCTACTGAAAAAGAGATCAGAGTAGAGATCTGCTCCAAATGTCATCCGTTTTTTACGGGAAAACAGAAACTGGTGGATTCGGCGGGTAAGATAGAGCGTTTTCGACGCAAGTATGCCAAATTTGAGAACACCCAGGCCCCAAAAGACTCGGCCAAAAGTGAAGAAAATTGATACTTCGTGCCTCGGCAAGAATGCTACCTTGTGAAACACTTCTTGGCTTCTCCCCACTCCACGCGGCATATTCGACAGGCAAGCACAGCCCTCGGATGGAAATAATCAACCCATAGTTTTCCAAAGGAGATTTCTGGAGAGTACGGCTCTGCCGTTCTGCTGTGAACAAGTGACGTTATCCGGCGTTTGAGGATTACCCAAGGCTGTGTCTCAGATTCCCGCCCATTTAAAGCGGGATTCTATATTCTGAGGTTGATCTCTATGTTAGCAAAAGTCAAAGATATCGAGGAACGTTTCAGTCAATTGGAGGGCGAGCTGTCACGTCCAGAGATCATAAATGATCGGAAAGTCTATCAGGAGTATGCGAAGGAACATAGTCTCCTGTCTCCCATTGTTAACGCCTTTCGCGAATACCAGTCAGTACAGGAGGAGATCGAAAACAATCAACCTCTTCTCAACGACTCTGATACGGAAATACGAAAGTTGGCTCGAGAAGAGATCGAAACACTTAAATCCACCCTTGAACAATTGCAGGAAAAACTCAGAATATTGCTTCTTCCCAAGGACCCAAATGATGAAAAGAATGTCATTTTAGAAATACGGGCGGGTACCGGCGGTGAAGAGGCCGGCCTTTTTGCAGCAGATCTTTTCAGAGCCTATTGTAGATATGCGGAGACAAAGAGATGGAAGACGGAAATTCTCAGCCAGAGCAGTTCAGGTATCGGTGGCTTCAAGGAGGTCATCCTCCTTATTGAGGGTCACGGTGTTTACAGCCTTCTCAAGCATGAGAGTGGTATCCATCGGGTGCAGAGAGTACCTGAAACCGAAGCCCAAGGTCGGATCCACACATCTGCAGTAACGGTCGCAGTACTCCCTGAGGCGGAGGAAGTGGACGTGGAGATTGATCCGGAGGATCTGCGCATTGATGTCTTTCGGTCCTCGGGTCATGGGGGACAGCATGTCAATGTGACGGATTCCGCGGTTCGTATCACCCATATACCCAGCGGTCTGGTGGTTTCTTGTCAGGATGAGAAATCACAACATAAGAACAAGGTAAAGGCCATGAAGGTCCTCCGCTCACGGCTGTTGGATAGGCAGCAGGCTAAGCAGGAATACAAGATTTCAGAGGAACGGCGAAAGATGGTCGGGTCAGGGGATAGAAGTGAGAAGATAAGGACGTACAATTTTCCTCAGGCTAGGGTAACAGACCACAGAATCGGTCTGACCCTATATCGACTGGAGGATATCCTTCAGGGAGAGCTGGATCTGATCCTGGATCCTATCATTACCCATTTTCAGGCAGAAGCCCTTAAAGGTGAAAAGAACTTTACGAAGATTATGTGATCGGTGTAAACCCAAGGCGGATCAGTTAGCACCAGGCTGATTAATCTTGTCGATAAGGGTGAACGAATATCGTGCGCCGAAAGTCATGGACGATAAAGGGCCTCTTGGAGGTCACCAGCAACTATCTGCGGGGAAAAGGCATTGACAACCCTCGCCTGAGTGCGGAAGTCCTTCTGGCCTTTCAGCTTAAAGTCGACAGAGTAAAACTCTACCTCAATTTTGATCAGCCCCTTTACGAAAGAGAGATTGCGACATATCGCGAACTGATCAAAAGGCGACTCACGAGAGAACCCATCCAATACATAACAGGTATACAGGAATTCTGGTCCCTAGATTTCGAGGTCGGTCCGCAGGTTCTCATCCCCCGGCCCGAAACCGAACTCTTGGTGGAACAGGTCCTTTCTCTGCGTGATGAAGAGAGATTCACGAAGAGTAAAAACCTCAGAATTCTGGATCTGGGGACTGGGTGCGGTGTGTTGGCAGTTACGTTGGCTCGAGAGTTTGAAAGGGCATCCGTCTGGGCGAGTGACGTGTCTGCTGAGGCATTGGCCATCGCTAAAATAAACGCGAAAAAACATGGTGTGGAAGAGAGAATACAATTTATGCTTAGTGATATAAGGCAGCGATTGATCGATTCGTCTCTTGTCTTTGATGTCATCGTGTCCAATCCCCCTTATATCGCTTCCGATCATATCTCTTCACTTGCACCAGAGGTTCGGGACCATGAGCCGAGGTCAGCCCTTGACGGTGGGGAGCTGGGAATGCACTTCATCAAGGAAATCATCAAAGATGCTCCAAGATATCTGGATGCCGGCGGCTGGCTATTGCTGGAGATGGACCCGGAACAGACTGAAATAGCTATGGAAATAATGGACAGGAACGATGATTACGTGGAAAAACACCGGATCAAGGATTATGGTGGTCATTACAGGGTAGTAATGGCTCAGAAACGCGGACTTTAGTGCGACCTCCACGCCAAAGAATGTCTTTATTCAATTTAAGAAACCTGTTCCTTTGGGACCATGGGAGATCCCGTATCATGGGAGTCAGAGTTCATAGGCTCTGCGTTTGAACGTTCCTTCACGTTTAGAGGATGCTCGCTTGACATGATATTCCCGTTTAAGAAGATAACCAAGGAGAAATATGCTAATTGGCCACAGACCCATGCAGAAGGACACGGCCATCATCACGCTCCCGCGTGAAAAACCCTCTCATATGGAGTTTCCCGGAGGGTAGCACATTTTGCTTTGCCATCGTCGGCAAAGCAAAAAGTCTGTGTTTGTTTAGAGAGCGCAGCGAACGGGTGGTTAATAATAAACCTCGCCCCATTGGGAGCAAGGCAAGTTTATCCCCTCTAGGGGTTAATCCAAGGCCGGGCCCTCTGGACCCGGTTCTTTACTAACCGGATGAACCAAGGAACGATCCTTTGAACCTTATTCTATAAATCATTTTGGAATCTTGGGCCTTATTTTGTGAGGCCTCCATCTATGCCCTGCTTGACCCGATTATGACTATAGCCAGGCCTGTGGCCGCTTTTGCCACGGCGATGGCGGCCGGTATCTCAGAGAATCTGTTTGGCCGGCGAGAAGATGTCCCTTTTCAGAGTGTGCCGGATCTCATCTGTACGATAGACGGATGTTGTGATGGATTAAACTGTTCGCCCGATGAGCACCTTTCTCATCACAATTTCTTGGAAAAAGCCAAAGCCGGACTTTTCTATGCCTTTGGCGATCTGTGGAACGATATCGCCGTATGGTTTTTGGTGGGCATTGTCTTGGGCGGTGTGATTACTGTCCTGATTCCATTTGAGGTGATGACGCGTTACCTGGGGAGTGGCCTTCCGACGATGCTCCATATGTTGGTTGCAGGAATTAACCTGTACATCTGCGCCAAGGCCTCCGCGCCTATCGCAGCCGCCTTGATCCTCAAGAGGATCAGTCCCGGGGCCGCGCTGGTTTTTCTTCTTGTGGGGCCCGCCACCAATATTACGTACTTAACCGTGCTTCTTGAGATTTTAGGAAAGAAGGCGACAGCAATTTATCTGTTTTCCGTTGCCTTTTCAACCCTGGTCTTTGGTTTGGCCCTGGACCAGATCCATTCTGTTCTTGGCATCTCGGCTCAAGCTATCGCAGGACAAGCAGCGAAAGTCATTCCTTTTTGGATAAAACTGGTAGGCGCGTTTATCCTGCTGGGCCTATCCATACGGCCTGTCGGTAAGGCGGTTTGTTCCAAATTGGTGCGCTGATCAAAACTACTGTGAGGGAGTACCCTTGTTCCATCGACCGCTTAGCCCGCTGCTATCCCTTAAGACCCTTGACTTCCGTTCAAATTGGATTCATCCGGATAATGAGAACGTAATGATGTGAGATACACCTCAGTTGAACAGCGAGCGAATGGTGATGAAATCATTTCTTCGATTTCGAGACCGCCTGTGGCGTGATTTACCCGCCTTAGACGCGATAGATCCCAGACGGGTTTGAAAATGTCAGATAGGCCGATGGGAGGGGATACTTCTACTCAAATTTCCTCAATTTTATCCCCTTTTTAGAAAACAGCCCTCGGCCCGCCTTGGAAATATCTCTCCTCTACCTCAAGAGCCTTCCATCTTCGCCTAGCGAGATACACAAACAGTATGATGGGGGGACTTGTTTTTTGACATTCAATCCAGAATTCCCTTAAACTCACGTTTCGAAGAGGAAGTTCTTATCAATCTGAGGTCTTTCAATTCCTCGATCATCCTTTGCAATGGTCCGAATCATCAGAAAGGCTCTTCAGCCTTGAAGGGCGTTCTTGATCTTTTCCAGCACTTTATCAGGAGAGGGCGGTTTCACTATATAGCCCTTCGCACCTAAAGAAACGGCTTCGATAATAGCCTTTTTATCCTCAGCGGCCGTCAACATCACCACACGCGCATTGCTGTCATAATCAAGAATGCGCTTTAGCGCCGCAATACCATCAACCTTGATCATGTTGATGTCCAGCGTAACCACATCAGGTTGCAGCTCCTTGTATAAATCCAGCACCTGATCTCCATCTTCTGCTTCTCCGCAGATCTCATACTGTTGGGAAGTCAATATTTTCCTGATGATCTTTCTGATAATAGCAGAATCATCTACGACCAATACCCTATAAGGGACATCCTGATCGTTCAATGTATCTTGCCTCTTTTTTTCGTTCTCTTCCATTTTATCATTACCTTTCTTCTATAGGTTTTGGAATATTCAATTCGATAATATTCGGTCAATACTCATATTATGTTTTAGGATGTAGAAGATGGCGCCTTTTTCGTTAAGTATATCGAAGGCGGTGCTATAGCTGCTTATGACTTCACCTGTCCCCAGAAAGAGATATCCGCCTGGAGAGAGAAGGCGGGTGATTCGGTTAAAAAGCGTTTTTTTGAATTGGTCGGAAAAGTAGATGGCGACATTACGCAAGAAGATGATGTCAAAAGGGCCGAATCCCATTAAGGGATCTCGCAGATTGAATTGCTTGAAGGAAATCATTTTTCTCACTTCCTCTTTAACAATCCAAGAGCTGGACATTTTTTGGAAATAGCGATCCAGATATTCCTTCGGCAGGCCGCGGTCGATAGAGGCATTGTCGTACTCCCCCTTGATGGCCTTGGGAAGACAAGTGCTGGAAATGTCAGTAGCCAGGATTTTTACTTGTTCGCGGCAAACTCCCTCGCCGCCTGTGGCCCGATAGAAATCGAGGGCTGAAAAAGCAATGGAATAGGGCTCCTCTCCCGTAGAACAGGCAGCAGACCAGATGTCTATTCCTTGACGCCTTCCCTCCTTTATCTCATGACGAAATTCCGTGAAGACACGGTCCTGTAAAATTCGGAACTGGGGCTGATCGCGGAACCAGGAGGTCTCGCTTGTGGTAATGGCGTCTGCTAATGATGTTCGGAGTTTATACCGCTCCGATGAATTTTTGACCTTGAGATAGAACTCGCCAAAGGTCAAACACCCGCATTTTTCTGCAAGGTCGGACAAACGATTCTCAATGAGATATGCCTTATTGTCCCCTAACATAATACCGTACTGATCTTCGATGAAATCACGAAGCAGCTTAAACTCATTTTCAGTGAGTCGCAGTGTCATATGCTCCTGTCTCCTCTTCTACGTACCAAGGAGACCACACGGTCCGCGATTCGGTCTAAAGGTACCATTTCATCGGAAAGGCCAGCTTCGTCCACAGCTTTCGGCATTCCGTAGACTACGCAGGTCTCATTGGTCTGCGACAGGCAATATCCGCCCTTGCGTTTCACGACCTTCACTCCCTGCAAGCCGTCATTTCCCATGCCTGTCATTATGACAACCAGAGCCTTCCCATCATATACTTCTGCTACTGAACGAAGCAGCACATCCACCGAAGGGCGGCAACTGTTTTCCGGGGCGTCAAGGTTCAGTTCAATGTATTCTCTTAAATGAGTTCCTAGACTGTCGTTCTTTCGACGGACCACCATGTGCTTCCCGCCTGGCGCAATGTATACGGTATTCGGCAAGACCTCTTGACCGTCCGTGGACTCCGTAACTCTGAGACACGATATTTTATTAAGACTGACAGCTAAGGAGGCGGTAAAAAGCACCGGCATATGCTGGACGAGGAACACCGGTACACCCAGATCATGCGGGAGTCCGGGAATAACTTCAATAAGTGCATTGGGGCCGCCGGTGGAGACGCCAAAGACTACCACATCAATCTCGGAGGGGCGTGGATCGGGTTTACGCTCGAATCTGAAAGGCTGGTGAACAACAGAAGCCTCTTCTCTGGACACCGTTTGTTTCATTTCAGTACGTTTGTTAGGCAGGGATATTACCGGTGCTCTTTGTATTCTGGCAAGCCTTTCCCGCTGGAGATTCATCCGACTGCGAAACATGCCCGTTAGCACCATAAGCTGCCTGCAAAAAGCACGTATGCTGTTCTTGTCGTTTCCCGGTTTGGCTACAAAGTCGAGCGCTCCCATTTCAAGCGCTTGGATCGTTTTGTCGGCAACAGAGTCACTAACGTTGCTTACGATCACGACTCCTACACTCGGGAAGCATTCCCGGATCTCCCGAAGCGTCTCCAGAGCGTCTGTATCAGTTCTCTCTATATCGAAAAGAATCACATCTACCGGCTTTCGCTTGAGTTTAGCAACGGCGACAGCTCCGCTCGTAACAGTGGAATTCACTTCAACATCCTGTATTTCGGCTATGGCGGTGGAGATAAGGCGACCAGAGTCGATACTCGCATCCACAATCATTACTCTGAGTTTTTCGGTTTTCATTTTACCTTGTTATATAGTTCTTTTTTGGTCTGACTGATATTCCAAGAGCTTTTCAGTTGATAGAATGAGAAGCAGTTCGTCCTGTAGCTTCGCCACTCCATCGATAAACTTGCTTTCGATGCGATCCACGTTGGGAGGAACGGGATCAATCATATTCTCTTCAACCTTCACCACATCTCCTATGTCATCCACTAGGAGACCAACAAGATCATTTTTGAATATAACATTATGGCTTTTTTCGGTCATAATTCTGGGTTCAAGGCCTAAGCGAAGGCCGAGGTCGAAAATGGTGAGGATCTTTCCCCGCAGATTTACGAGACCGAGGACATATTCCGGGGCATGAGGAACGGGTGTGATACCCAGGACCCGATTGATTTCTTGGATCATCATTACATCTATGCCAACCAGATGATCGTCGATCCGGAAGCTGACGAACAGTTTAGTTCCCATATGCCTCAAGCGATCAAAATAGTACCACTGGACTCAAGCCCCATTGGTAAATAACGCCAAAATTTCTTTCATGTTTAAAAACAGTGTTAGTCGCCCATCTACTACGGCAGCTCCTAACAGACCCCGAGACTCACATTCATCCTTTTTGATAGACACATCGCTCTCAAAGATATCCAATACCCTGGAAGCTATGATCCCGACTCTGGATTCTCCTGTCTTTGGAACAATAATAAATAGCTCCTTCGCGTTTTGATAAATGGAGCTGACAGGTAAAAACCTCTCTAGGCGAATCAAAGGCAACGCCTCGTCCATATAGGTGATGAACTCCTGTTTTCCTATTTGCTCGATCATCGTAGAATCGATCATCTCTAACCTTGATACTTCAGAGAGTGGAAGGGCGAAATACTCCTTAGGCGCATTACTGAAAACAATAATCGATCGCCGATCACCTGAAAGTACTTTCTGCTTGCGCGCTTTCTCTTCCTCCCTGCGGCGTTGTTCTGAAGTTATTTCAGCAAAGCGAATGCGGGCGAAATTCGCGATACCAGGGGCGTCAAGGATCATGGCTGTGCTGCCATCGCCCATAATCGTAGCGCCTGAAAAACATTCGCAATTTTTGATATGTCCCAGTAACGGCTTCACAACAATCTCTTCAATATCAAAAAGCTCATCAACGATTAACCCAAAGCTATTCGGACCTGAACGCAAAACTACTACATAGATATCTCCCTGTCTTCTTTGACGACGGTCGGTGGCGGCTTTTCGCCGTTCCCGGCGTTTTTTCGTAGTCTGCCCCCTTTTCTCAGAGGCTTTTCTTTCCTTACTACGGTCTGCAATCTTTATTCGCCGATCAGTCATAACCTCTTTCGTCTTGGGATGGATTAATGTACGTTCCAATCCCAATATGTCAGCCAGGCGAACGAGAGGAAGGAGCCTTTCTCGAAAACGCAGCACATCTGCACTCACAACCTTCTCAATCATGCGGGAGACATCACAGGCTTTGATGCAAACAAGTTTAGCAACATTGATCTGGGGAATGGCAAAACGGCATTTCGCTGCACCTACAATTAGAGAGGGGATAATAGCTAGAGTAAGAGGAAGCCTAATGTGTACATTAGTGCCTTTGCCTAAGACACTTTCAATATCAAAATGACCAGCGAGATTCTCTATGTTAGTTTTCACCACGTCCATTCCCACACCTCGACCCGAAATTCCAGTAACTGCTTCTGCTGTGGAAAATCCCGGCAAGAGAACTAAATTGAGCTTCTCCCCGTTACTCATTTTCTTGGCCTTATCTCCTTCCAGAAATCCACACGTTACGGCCTTCTCAGCAACTTTATCAGCGTCTATTCCTCGGCCGTCGTCCGTAATGGTGATATTGACCTGACCTGCTTCATGAAATGCCTTCAAATGAATTTTTCCCTCTCGTGGCTTACCGAGTTTGACCCGCTCCTCCGGCGGTTCAATTCCATGATCCACACAATTGCGTATCAAGTGAGTAAGGGGATCGGAAAGACCCTCAAGGATCGACTTATCGAGTTCAACTTCTTTGCCCTCTATGACAATCTCGACCTCCTTTGAGAGATGGCGGGACAGGTCCCGGACTACCCGTTGAAACTTAGTTAGTAGATTCCCTATGGGCTGCATGCGAACCTGTAAGATCTTTTCCTGAATTTCGCTTGTAACCAAATCGAGGTTTTGTGTAACTGTGCTAAGCTTTGGGTTTTGATGCACAGCGTCTGCAACCATTTGTCGGAGTTGGTTCCGGCTGAGCACCAATTCACCTGCCAGATTCATGAGCGTGTCTAGATGCTCTACGTTTACCCGAATCGTCTCTTTTGGTGCACTCCTGTCAGTCTTTGGGCTTTTCTGTTCCGAGGCAGGTTCGCTCTGCGTAGTGGGTGATTTATCATCTTGGGAGGCTTGGTCTTCTTCTGACATAGCGGCATTAAGACATCCCTTTTCGAGAGCTAGAATTTGCTCCTCAGGGAGCCCTAGAGCCTCAACCATCAACTCAGGTTCCAAGATTGTTACAAAAAGCACATGGATCATCCTCCCTTGTTCCTGTTCTTTTTCAAGATCCGAAACAGGGATATCCTCAAGATCGGAAGCGATACAGAGGCCGAGAGATTTCATATGTGCGAAGAATTCTTCCGGAGGGCATCCTTTCACCTTGAGGTCTTGATCTGAATGGATCCAAAGGGCGTATAGATACTTCCCGCTAAGTGAAGGAATCGATCTTTTTTCCACTTCAAACTCAGCGTTACCCAGGGTGCCCTCTACTCTAACTTTGATCTTGCCATTACCTTGGCCACTTGAACAATTGATGCCCTTGGATGGCGCCTCTGTTCCGTTATTCGATTTTTCTCCGGATGGTGGAGCCCCGGCTTCTGAAAAGGCTTTTAGGCGATCAAGTTCATCCCCGATACCCAAGTCTTCACTTTCTAAGGGGGCATTGAGCATGGCCCGCAGCTTGTCAACGCCCATAAGTAAGGCATCAATTTTGTGAGCATCAGGGAGTATCTCTCCATCCCGGAATTTCATGAGAAGGCTTTCCATTGCGTGGCTCAATTCCATCATCGCGTTGAAGCCAAAGAAACCCGATGATCCTTTAATAGTGTGGACGGCTCGAAAAATGCGATTAATAATCTCAGGTGAAATCAGGCCATCCTCTTTTTCCATGACAAGCAGGTCTGGTTCTATGGCATCCAGGTGATCGAAACTCTCAGCCACAAATTCATTCACTAGTTTTTCATTTTCTGATTCGCGCATAACCTGTGCTGATTCCTCATCATGGATACGGAGAAGAACTGAAATCAGACCTCATTCCCTCGGAGCCCATTCAATGCAGTCACTAACTCCTCGAGTCGAGTTTTCAATTCGGAAAAGGCCTCAGGTGCCTCGGCTAATTTTTCATCTTTGCCTAAGACTTCCAGGCGATTAGCCGCCTCGTATACCTCTTTGGCTGCAAAGTTGGCCACAGAGCCTTTAAGACTGTGGGCTGCACGATTTATAGCCTCGGAATTCCCTTGGGCGATTCCTTCACTTATTTCCTCTAATTGAGCAGAATAGTCATCGATAAAAAGGCTCGCGATCTCCTTTAGAAGCTCCATATCTCCAGCGACGATCTCCAATGCTTTTGATAGATTGAAGGCCTGCTCCCCTGACACAGTTACATTGGCTGAAGGCATAATATTACCTCCTCATAAGCGTTTTGCGATTTACTTCTGCCTATTGGATGGCCCTCCAACAAGCCCGCCTGCCATTCCCCTGTGAAGTCAAAACCGTGCTATTCATTCTTTACCTTAGCCCCCATCCTCTATGGCTTGTCGCAGGATATCAGAGGTAAAAGGCTTGGTCACAATAGACTTGATGCCGGACTCTTTCAATTTTGCCTGGTTTTCTTCTGTGAGGTGTCCAGTAATGACAACGATGCGGGTGTTGGGACAGGTCTCTTTGATCTTCTCGGCCAGATTGAAGCCGCTGAGCTGGGGCATAAGGAGATCCAAAAGGACAATTTCCGGTTTTTCATCGCCTATGAAAAGGGCCGCCTCCAAAGGATTCTCAAAGACCTTAAGGTCATAGAGAAAGGGCATCTCCCCCTTCCCAAACATCTTTTTCAGCACCTTCAAGACAGACTTCTCATCGTCCACAGCCACTACCAGCTTTTTGTCTTCAAGCTTGAGAGCAGGGGGAATCGGCATACCACGCTCAACCAAAAACTCCTTCAGGCTTTCCTTGGTAACCTTGTATCTTCCGCCCGGTGTCTGAATGGCCTTAAGGGCGCCAGCCTTTATCCAGGTGGTGACCGTTACACGGTGGATACCTAGAATCCTAGACAATTCCACAGATGAATAACTTTCATCAAAAATACCCATTTGCTCTCCTCTTGCTAAGTTTTCAGACCTGTTTCTTCGGGTTGATTCCGCACTTTCTGTTAGCGGCAGACGAGTTCCCTACATTACAGGTGTAGCAAAATCAAGATCTATGCCTTGAACTGACTGATGGTTGTTTGAAGTTGAGTTGCCAGCTTGGCGAGATCTCCCGCTTGTGTTTTAACTTGAACTGCACCCTTAGATGTTGCCATGACCGACTCGTTTACTACTACGATACTTTCCTTAACCTTATCGGTCCCTTTTGATGCATCAGCAGCGTCTTTTGCAATGCCCACGGCAGCTTGTGCCACGTCGACCAGGTTCTTAGACATATTCAGTCCT
Organism: uncultured Desulfobacteraceae bacterium; assembly: GCA_964520425.1. GTDB lineage: Bacteria > Desulfobacterota > DSM-4660 > Desulfatiglandales > HGW-15 > JAFGFY01. The sequence goes on along the minus strand of CAZFMX010000002.1, from coordinate 60,160 downwards.
AATTGGACTGCTTTCCGAACTTTCTTTGTTGCTCCCATAGTCCTTTGTGTCGCCTCTTGAACGTTCTTTGTGGTTTCCATGGCGCTCTGGGCCGCCTCTTGGACGTTTTTCGAGACAGAGCTGGCAGTCGATGCGGTTTCGTTAATACTTTTTGATATTTCGTTTGTCGTTGCCGTTTGCTCTTCCACGGCTGAAGCAATAGTGCCCATGATCGTGTTCGTCTCGGTGATGACGCTCACGATGGTTTCTATGGCATTCACCGCTGCATTTGTATTGGTCTGCATGCTTTCCACCTTTCCGCGAATCTCCTCGGTGGCACCAGCTGTCTGACTGGCCAATTCCTTGACCTCATTGGCTACCACAGCAAAGCCTTTGCCAGCTTCTCCTGCTCCGGCCGCCTCAATGGCCGCATTAAGCGCCAGGAGATTGGTCTGAGAAGCGATGCCTTTAATCAGGTCTACAACATCACCGATTTCCCTGGCAGCCTCGCCTAGCGTATGGACAAGCGTCGAAGTCTGTTCAGCCTTTTCCGATGCTTCTCCTGTTACATTGGCCCCTTTGGTGGAATTTTTTGCCACCTCGTTCAGGCTGGCGTACATTTCTTCTATTGAGGCGGCTACAGAGTTCACTGAATTCGACATTTCCTCTGCAGCCGCCGCCACGGTGCTTAGGTTGTTTGACACATTGCTTGTTGCCGTTTCGATTTCCTTCATATTATTAGCAATTTCATCATTCGTTGTTTCAATTTCATTCATACCGCTCGAAACCTCATCTGAAGAGGAAGCCACTGACGTTACTTGGGCACCGACTTGCTCAGCAGAAGCTGCCATGTTTCTTATATTGGCTGCCGTTTGTTCAGATGCAGAGGTAACCTCGCTTGAAAGGCTGCTCATTTGCTCAGCTTCGGAGGACATTTGTTTGGAGACGCCCAAAAGCTCGGTTGATGAAGTGGTGAGAGTCTGTACACTCTGGGAAATATCCTTGAACATTTGGTTCAAATTTGCACCCATCTGGTTCAGGGCCCTGGCCAGGTCCCCTATTTCATCATGCTGATTAACGTCAAGCTTGTGGGTTAGGTTCCCTTGGGACATGGCCTTGGCAAATTCAACTCCTTTGTGGATCGGACTTGTAATGGAGCGGGTGATCACCAGGGCCACTATAATAATGGCAAGAATCACACCCGCCGCCACAAGGACCATTAACCACTTAAAGTGTTTGAGTGCGATAAAGGCCTCGGTCTCATCGATTTCGGCCAGAAGGGACCAGATGAGGTTCCCGATCTTGACGGGTGTATAGGACGAAAGCACCGGATTGCCGTGATAGTTGACAACAATCTCGGCAGCGGTCTTACCGGAAAGGGCTGCTATTGAGGATTTCGTTTCGACCTTACCTTTTTCAGGGTGTCTAAATGATGCGATAACGCTGTGATTTTCCGGATCACGGTAGGAGTCGGAGCGCATCAGCTTGTCCGGCCCGACCAGATAAGTTTCTCCGGTCTCGCCCAGTCCGGCGCGTTCTCCCATGATGGCGTTGAGGCGATCTATAGGCATCTGGAACATTGCAACGCCTATCTTCTTGTCTCCGTCAAAGATCGGGGAAGCAATAAAACTGGCCGGGGCCTCATAAGAAGGGGTGTAGTTGGCATAATCCACAAGAACTACCGCATCCCTGTTGGCTTCTGCATTCGCCCTTCGGAAGGCTTCTCCGAAGTTGGTTTGAGCATAGGGTCCGTTAATTAACGAGGTACTGAAGTCCAGTTCCTTAAAAACCGAATAGACAATATCGCCTGTATCTGGATCCACCAGGAAGATGTCATAATAGCCGAATTTCTCCAGATAGGTTCTGATAATAGGGTGGACCTTGCCATGCAGCTCACTGTATCTAGAATTGTCGTCCGCCCGGTCGAGTAGATGCTTGGAGCCGAGGGGGTGAGTATTGGTTCTGATGTAATAATATTGAAGGGCGATGGAGTCATCGTCCAGTTGGGCGAAATATTGGTCTGCATTGGGTGACTGACCGTTGTTCTGATCTCTGTATTCCGTGCTGAACTCCCCCGCATAATAGGTATACAGCTCCCGTTTTATGGACTCCAAATCATTTGATGAGAGATGGATTTCATCACGGAATATCCGGAAATATTCCCCAAATACTCTCATGACATCCACGATCATCTGATCTTGAGAAAAAGTTAGTATTTGATCGTTGATGGTTTGGAAATACCGTTCAATCTGGTTCCTTTTTATATCCCTTAGGCTTTGGAGCTGGGCAAAAGCCTGCTTTTCAAGTGCACTACTTGCATTTATATAAGAGATAATCCCAATTATCGCTAACGGAATAATGCCCACGGTCAGAAATGCGGCCAAAAATTTCACACCCAATTTGATGTTTTTTAGTCTCATCATATTTTGCATCCTTTCTTTGTCGGAGTCTCTGTGACAAAAGGAGTCAGGTTGTTAGCCAGTTATTCCTCCTGTTGCTATGATTTTATACAATATTTTTGAGTCAAATCCGCATATGCTGTCTATTTAAAAGAGACTCATCCCATAAAATCGAAAAGATTGACTTTTCTAACATTAAGTTCTTAATGCATCATATTTAACATAAACTAACATTACGCATCTTGTCAACTAAAAATGACATTTTTTCATTTTTTAGGTCTATAAGTAAAAAAAATCTTTAGAAGTGAGTTTAGAATATAACTCATTGAAAGTAATTATAAAAATGTATATAAAAGGAAGTCCTCCAATATGAGTTTATTTCCGAGACCTAGTATTAGGTTTGGTTAAGGCAGTCTATACTCTGGACAAAGTGGAGACTACAACATCAAATCCAAACCAAGCCTCCTTCGGGGAATTGAGTTGTGTGGTAGACGCTAAATGGAGAAAATCATTATTATACGTTATTGAATATGACATCCAGTAGTCCTAAGGAAATGTGCTAACCCCACAGTAGCGACTAGGGAGTATCCGGTGAATCAAATACCCTCCTATCTCTTACTCCAGAATCAAGTTTTTCCCGATAAATGGAGTCTATAGAGTTACCCGCCTGCGCTGAAGGCCCCCCACATTCCCGTGTGGTGATGAATGCGTTACAGGTAATGCGCTATAGCTTATTTTGGAGCGAAGGTGGATGAGCTTCGGCGGGTTTCACCCGACGAAGAATTTGGAGGTGTCACTAACTCCTGTTGGTGGGACTTCACCTCATCATAGTTAGTTTATTTGAATATAACTAAAATAAATAAAAACAAGGGTGTGCTTATCCCGAAAACATCTCGATGTTTCTCCTCTTTTTTAGCGAATTCATTGATAATATATTTGGATTGTACATTATTTCACAATTTGACTTGACAAGAAATCCCTTCCGTAGGATGATATCCCATTTTTTGGATAAATGTGGATTGCTATCGATGATTGAGTACTATTCGTAGACTGGCTTCCACTGTAACGTATCGTTTCCTCAACTCTTTTCATCAACAAAGGGAGGGGAGAAGGACATTAAACTAAAGGAGGTAATTCTATGTTCGGAGAAAATGGACTTTTCTATTTTGTCCCGCCGATCGCAGCACTGGCTGCCCTGGTTTACGCATTCATAAAGGCGAGTTGGGTGGGGAAGCAGGATCCTGGCAATGACAAGATGCAGAAGATCGCAGGATGGGTTTCCGATGGGGCCCTGGCGTTCCTGAAAACAGAGTACAAGTATCTCGGGATTTTCGTGGTCTGTGTGGCGATTCTACTGGGAGTAAGTAATGCGGGCTTGGAAGATTCCAATGCATTCATTGCGCTGTCTTTTGTTCTGGGCGCCCTCTGCTCAGGAAGCGCTGGCTGGATCGGTATGAAGGTGGCTACTAAGGCCAACGTCCGCACCACGGCCGCAGCTCGGGACGGCCTGAACCCGGCTCTCCAGGTGGCCTTTTCCGGTGGCGCGGTGATGGGACTCTGTGTGGTGGGACTTGGCCTATTGGGCCTCAGCGTTTTGTTCATTGTCTACACGGTAATGTATCCTGAATCGGTTACGGACACAACAGTGATGACACTTGTTCTCAATATCCTTGCCGGCTTCTCTCTGGGTGCGTCTTCCATCGCACTCTTTGCCCGTGTGGGTGGCGGTATCTACACCAAGGCCGCTGATGTCGGTGCGGACCTCGTGGGTAAGGTTGAAGCCGGTATTCCTGAGGATCACCCCTTGAACCCAGCGACCATTGCCGACAATGTGGGGGATAACGTAGGTGACGTGGCCGGCATGGGTGCGGACCTTTTTGAGTCCTATATCGGGGCCATCGTCTCCTCCATGATCCTCGGGGCCGTCTGGTTTACCGGGATCGCGAGTGCGGGCGGAAACGGAATGAACGGCGTCTATCTGCCCCTGGCCATCGCCGTGGTCGGCATCGTCGCCTCCATCATCGGCACCTTCTTTGTCAGGACCGGGGAAGGCGGTAATCCGCAGACAGCCCTCAATATGGGGACCACCATTGCAGGGATTCTCATGGTCATCTTTACTTTTTTCGCTATTCAATGGCTCCTTCCCAGCGACGCAATCACCGTGACCGGTGTCATTTCCGGCAAGGCGGTCACCTATCAATGGTGGGGAATCTTTATCGCCATTGTTGCCGGTCTTGTTGCAGGCATGTGTATCGGCTTTGTCACGGAATACTATACAGCCACGGAGAAGAGACCTGTAGGGACCATTGTGGAGGCCTCCAAGACGGGTCCGGCCACCACGATCATTCAAGGGATCGCCGTGGGCATGAACTCCACGACCATTCCAGTCTTCCTGATATGCGGAGCCATCCTGATCGCCTACTCCATGGCAGGGCTATACGGCGTGGCCCTCTCGGCCGTGGGTATGCTCTGTACAACGGGTATCCAGCTTGCCGTAGATGCCTATGGCCCGGTGGCTGACAATGCCGGTGGTATTGCCGAGATGTCCCAGTTAGGCAGGGAAGTCCGAGCTCGCACCGACAGACTCGATGCCGTGGGCAACACCACCGCGGCCATTGGTAAGGGGTTTGCCATTGGTTCGGCGGCCCTCACAGCCCTGGCTATGACCAGCGCCTATCTGACGAAGATGGGCGGCAAGGTCGATCTCGATGCATCCAATCCCATTGTCCTGGTGGGTCTGCTTCTCGGGTGCATGCTTCCCTTCCGTTTCTCAGCCATGGCCATGGTGGCCGTGGGTAAGGCAGCGAGCGATATGATTCAGGAGGTGCGTCGTCAGTTTCGTGACATCCCCGAGCTTCGACCGGCTCTTGAGGCTGCTCAAAGAGCGGAGAGCGAAGAAAGAAACCCCACCGACGAAGAGGCCAAGATCATTACGGCCGCTGACGGGAAGGCCGAGTACACCCAGTGTGTGGATATCTCCACTCAGGCCGCGGTCAGGAAGATGGTGGCCCCGGGACTGATCGCCGTCTTGACGCCGGTCATCGTTGGCATCATCAATCCCGACATGCTCGGCGGCTTGCTCATCGGTGTAACCATCTCCGGCGTCTGCCTGGCCGTCTTTCAGGCCAACGCAGGAGGCGCCTGGGACAATTCCAAGAAGCAGGTCAAGGATGAAGGCCATGAAAAGTGGGGTGATGAGTATGATGAGATGCACAAGGCGACTGTGACCGGCGATACCGTAGGCGATCCTTTTAAGGACACATCCGGACCGTCGCTCAACATCCTGATCAAATTGATCAGTATAGTGGCCATGATCATCGCGCCGGTGCTCTACGCCATCCACTTCTAATAGAAACCAACTCGTTTCGATACGAAGGGGGTGTTACACAATTTAGTGTAACACCCCCTTTTTTGTATTTCAAACCCACAGTCTCTTCTATTAGAGGCTGCATATTCCAGAACGACCTATTCACAGCATTTGACTTTGAGAAAGCTTGCCCCTATTCTTAATCTTAGTTATCGGCTTGGATTTTTAGAGGCCTGGTTGAATGGGGGCTCGGTAATCTCTTTCCAGGAGCGAAAGTGCTGATAAGCAGTGCATTATCCGTTGCCGCCTAGGCGGGCGGCGGGTTGTTTTTTGGCAGTGCGAACGTCTGTACTTCCAGCACATTTTGGCTATAGTCATCCGCCCGCCAAGCTCTGGATGCCTGCGGATCAAGGTCCACTGAATCAAGTTCGCTCCATTCAAGAGATCCCCGAACCCCCATTTAGCTACACATTTTTTCAAGAAGCTAAACTATTACTCTTAAAACAACATCTGTGTATGTTTCTGTCTATTAGGAGCTGTGGATGTGAAAAGATATCGCGATATTAATAATTATCTAAGAGAAATATTCGGAGAGCGGGTTCAGAAAATCCCCCTGGACGCAGGTTTTTCGTGCCCGAATCGGGATGGGACCATTTCCGACAAAGGCTGCATTTACTGTGACTCCCGAGGTTCAGGCACCGGGGCTATGATCAATCATAGCCTTTCAATTATTGAGCAGATTGATAGAGGTCGGGAATACCTGGGCAGCCGTTACGGAGCCAGGAAGTTCATGCCCTATTTCCAGTCTTTCACCAATACCTATGCACCCTTTTCGCAACTAAAGGAATTGTACGATCAAGCCCTGGAGCATCCCGACATGGTGGGGCTATCCGTGGCTACAAGGCCCGATTGCGTTACTAAGGAGGTCTTGCAACTCCTAGGGTCGTATCAAAAGGACCACATGGTGTGGATCGAATATGGGCTTCAATCGGCCCATGATGTCACCCTTACTAGGATCAACAGGGGACATGATGTGGCCTGTTTTGAGAAGAGTGTGCACATGGCAAAAGAGTACGGGTTGAATGTCTGCGCCCATATTATTTTGGGCCTTCCGGGAGAGACTCGGGATATGATGCTTCAAACCGCACGGTTCCTCGGAAGGTTGCCAACAGACGGTGTCAAAATCCACCTCCTTTACATTGTGAAGGATACACCTTTGGCGTCGCTGTATAAAAAGGGGGAATATCAGTGTCTGGAAAAAGAGACCTATGTGGACCTGGTGGTGGATGTTCTGGAATGTCTGCCTTCAGAGATGGTGATCCAAAGACTCACAGGAGATCCTGCAGCGGAGGAACTGATAGCCCCTTTATGGACCAAACATAAATCTGATACTCTGGAGCGTATCAGAAGGCGGCTGGAAGAGAGAGATACATGGCAGGGGAGGCTTTTCCGGAAAGCGGCAGAAGATATGAAAAGCGGAAGATAAGACGGGATCTCGTTTTCCCTAGCCATTCTCCTCGGTTTATGATAAATAGCGGATCAAAGTGAAAGTTGTTACTTCAGGAGGGAAGATATGGATATTCCGCGGATGCTCGGTAAGGCCATTGTGATGATTATCCCTGGCTTTGTGGGGGCCGGTGCTGTCTGGGATGTTTTTCACAATTGGGCAGCCATCGGGATCTGGACTGTTGCCATGGTCATATTCACTTGTGCTGTTGTGTTGAGGAAGGATCTCAAACAGTTAAAGACTTTGCTTTTCAACTAGCCTCTAAATCCTACATGATTATCGGCGGGAAACTTCGAATCTTGTGAACAGAGAAGACTAAACCTCGAACGCGGATTAGACTTTATAATATCCCCGGTACCAGACCAAGAAATTGTGAACCCCCTCCCGAATAGATGTCTTAGGACTGAATCCCAGCATCTCCTTTGATTTCTGGATATCTGCTGATGTGGCCGGCACGTCCCCTGGCTGGAGGGGCATCATATTCTTTTCTGCTTCCATCCCCAGTTCCTCTTCAATGACCCGAATAAACTCCATAAGCTCGGTAGTATTGGAGTTCCCCAGATTAAAGACCTCATAGGCATGAGGCTTTTCAATAGCGGCTATGGTGCCGTCGACAATATCATCTATATAAGTGAAATCCCGTCGCATCCGGCCGTAATTGTAGACATCGATGGGTCTGTTGTTCACAATGGCGTCCGTAAAGAGAAAAAGGGCCATATCCGGACGGCCCCACGGTCCATAGACGGTAAAAAATCTTAGGCCCGTACAGGGGAAACCAAACAGATGATGGTAGGCGTGAGCCATCAATTCATTGGCTTTTTTAGTGGCAGCATACAGGGAAACGGGTGTGTCCACCCGATCTTCCACGCTAAACGGGGTCTTTTCGTTGCTTCCATAGACAGAGGAGGATGAGGCATAGACAAAATTCTGAACCTGGTATTCACGGGCCATTTCAAGAAGATTGAGAAATCCTTCCAGGTTGCTTTTTTGATAAGAAAACGGATCTTCCAGAGAATATCTTACACCAGCCTGGGCGGCTAGATTGCAGACCCTATCAATGGTGTGGGTCTGAAAGATCTTCTTGAGCCCGGACAGATTTTGAATGTCTTCTTTACAGAATACGAAATCCGGATAGGGTTTTAGAATCTCAAGACGGGATTTCTTCAGAGAGACATCATAGTACTCATTCATGCTGTCTAAACCGATGACCCGGTATCCTTTTTCTAAAAGTCCCCTGCTGAGATGGAACCCAATGAACCCGGCTGCTCCTGTCACCAATATGGTCGGAAGATTATTCTCGTTCATAGAATTCCTTCCTTTTTTTAACAAAAAAAGATTGTACCCGGAAGTGTCCTTCCAGATACAATCTAATTTTACAATACGGTTTGGATTTTGTCCAGCGGTCTATGCGTCAAGGGTACTACATCATACCACCCATACCACCCATACCGCCCATACCGCCCATACCACCGCCACCCATGGCGGGCATGTCAGCCTTCTCTTCTGGTTTTTCGGTAATCATGGCTTCGGTGGTTAAGAGGAGCGCTGCAACGGACGAGGCATTTTGAAGGGCAAATCTTACGACCTTGGTAGGATCTATAATCCCTGACTTCATCAGATCTTCAAACTCCCCTTTCTCCGCGTTATAGCCGATTGAGCCCTTTTCTGCTTTTACCCTTTCCACTACAATAGAGCCCTCGGCACCCGCATTATTTGCGATCTGGCGTGCGGGTTCTTCCAAAGCCCTCAGAACCAACTTGACACCGGTCTGCTCCTCTCCTTCAAGATCTATCTTTTCAAGGGCTTTCAGACTTCTCAGCAAGGCAACTCCCCCTCCAGGAACGATCCCTTCTTCGACTGCTGCTCGGGTGGCATTAAGGGCGTCTTCCACTCGGGCCTTTTTCTCTTTCATCTCCGTTTCCGTGGCTGCCCCGACATTGATGACCGCCACGCCGCCGATCAACTTGGCCAGCCTTTCCTGGAGCTTTTCACGATCATAGTCCGAGGTGGTCTCATCAATCTGAACCCTGAGCTGTTTGACCCGTCCTTCCAGGTCTGCTCGCTTGCCTGCTCCATCAATGATGGTTGTGTTGTCCTTATCTATGTTGATGGTCTTGGCCGTACCAAGATCATTGATACTGACGTTTTCCAGTTTCAGTCCCAAATCCTCTGAAATGACCTTACCGCCGGTCAGAATGGCGATATCCTCCAGCATGGCCTTTCTTCTATCGCCAAAACCCGGAGCCTTGACGGCACAACACTGAAGAGTCCCTCTCAGCTTGTTGACTACCAGGGTAGCCAGGGCCTCCCCGTCCACATCTTCAGCGATGATCAGCAACGGCCGTCCCATTTTGGCGATTTGCTCAAGGATGGGAACCAGGTCTTTCATAGTGCTGATTTTTTTCTCATTGAGTAGAATATAGGGTTCGCTTAGGGTCGTCTCCATCTTCTCGGGATCCGTCACAAAATAGGGTGAGAGATAACCACGATCAAACTGCATTCCCTCGACGATCTCAAGGGTGGTCTCCATGCTCTTGGCTTCCTCTACTGTAATGACCCCTTCCTTGCCGACCTTATTCATCGCTTCGGCGATGATATTACCGATGGTGGAATCATTGTTTGCAGAGATGGTTCCGACCTGGGCTATCTCTTCCTGATCCTTGGTCGGCTTTGAAATCTTCTTCAATTCATTAATGCAGGCTTCCACGGCCTTTTCGATCCCTCGTTTAATGGCCATGGGATTTACGCCGGCGGCTACCAGCTTTGCTCCCTCTTTGTAGATGGATTGTGCCAGAACAGTCGCCGTGGTGGTGCCATCGCCCGCCACGTCGGATGTCTTAGAAGCGACTTCTTTGACCATCTGGGCGCCCATGTTTTCAAACTTGTCATCCAAATCGATCTCTTTGGCCACTGTCACGCCGTCCTTGGTGATATTTGGTGATCCAAAAGACTTGTCCAAAACTACATTCCGACCTTTGGGTCCCAGGGTCACCTTGACCGCGTTAGCAAGGGTGTCTATCCCATTAACAATAGATTCCCTGGCCTTTTGGCCGTATTTAATCTCTTTTGCCATGTTCCATCTCCTCCTTAGATTGTAGTATTAATAGTAATCGGGTTTTAATTGGGCCATCATGCAGCTTATTCCACGATAGCAATGATGTCGTCTTCTCTCATGATCAGCTGTTCTTCTCCGTCTATGGTGATTTCGGTTCCGGCATACTTCCCGAACAGGACCCGATCACCTACTTTGACTACAAGAGCTTGCTTTTCGCCGTTTTCAAGGGTTTTGCCGTCGCCCACGGCCGTGATCTTCCCCTCGGCAGGTTTTTCTTTTGCGGTATCCGGGATAATGATACCCCCTTTGGTTGTCTCTTGCTCCTCAATTCTGGATACAATAACTCGGTCATGCAATGGTTTGATCTTCATTTTCGATATCTCCTCCTGATGTCAGTAATAAAATGTGGGTTTTATTGAAACAAAAAGACAAATCTTCAACTCCTTCAATAAACTGTCACCGCTAAACGGTTATCCCCGTCAGTCTAAATGATGTCCCGAAAACAGGGGCTTGTGAAGGCCATGGATTTACGGGGGTATTTACCTTAGGGAGGTATATATATTCAATTTTATGTGGCGGATAGATCTCTTCCCGCCTTCAGGTCTAAGACTGGAAAAAGCTAATAATTCCATTGGAAATGTCAAGAGGGGGCAAGAAAAAACTACTATTCCTCTTTCACGTTTCTATTCAACCCCTGGAATATCCATTACTCGAATGCACCAGCCCACCACTTAAGGGTTTGCCGAATCCCTTCTCTCAGGTCAGTTTTGGGGTGCCAACCCAGTCCATTTTCGGCCTTTTCTACCTTGAGACAACTCCGTTTCACATCACCCGGTCGGGCCAACGCTGTCGCCGGCACGGCCAGTTCCTCGGGCAAATCAGGACGTATTTCCCGAACAGTCTCATAGATGATCCGATAAAGCCCCAACGTCTTTGTCTCTATACCGGTCCCGATATTGAAGAAATCACCATTTCCTTTGTTCAGGGCCAGTAGGCTTGCCTCCGCCACATCGCCCACATAACAGTAATCCCGGATCATGCCCTTGGGATCTTCAGGGAAATGATTGAGAGTGCAGGGCTTCCTATTAAGGAGATTATTCATGAAAATGGCCACGACCCCTGCCTCCCCATGGGGTATTTGGCGTGGGCCATAGACATTGGCATATCGCAGGGTTGTAAAACTAAGGCCATACTGGTGTTTGTAATAGGCAAGATAGTACTCGGATGCGAATTTGGCAACTGCGTATGGCGAAAGGGGTTTGGGCAGATAGGTTTCGGAGGTGGGATATTCATCGGCCTCACCATAGATGGCTCCTCCGGATGAGATAAAGATACATTTTTTGACTCGATATTTTACAGCCTTTTCTAGAAGATTTAGAAAACCTTTTATGTTGATATCTGCGTCCAAGAGTGGATCAGAGACGGATGCTGGGACACTGATCTGTGCGGCGTGGTGGTTCAAGACATCGGGACGCTCAAGTTCGAAGATGCCGTCCATCTCCTCGGAACGGATGTCCGTCTCGTAAAAATTCGCCTCCGGATGGACATTTTCCTTCTTGCCGCTGGAAAGGTCGTCCACTACTGCCACCTGATATCCTGCCCGTACATACGTGTCTACCACATTGGACCCGATAAACCCCGCTCCTCCGCTTACCATGATCTTCATGAAAAACCCTCCCGTTAAAAGTAGTCTGACAAATCTCGAATGGCTGTATTATTGCTATTATAATATGAAAGTCAAGGGATTGTAGCCACTTAGCGTGTTTTAGATTCTGAGTCCAAGAATTATTTCCTTCGTCGTTTTCTTTTCAGTGGTTTGAGGCGAAGAGCTGCAAGGGAGGGCTCCTGTCAGGAGCGCCTTTGGACGTCAGACCCGTCTGTGTCCTCTATGACCTCTGTCATCTCAGTGCCTGGCGACCGAGCGAATGTGAGAGAAAGAGAGTATCGCAGTGGACCTTGGTTCACGCAGGACGGAAACTAAGATAAATTCACTATTGCAAAGAAGGGGTTATTATTATAACTCTACAGAATCGCCTCTTTTGCAACAGTCGCGGAGAGAAACCCATGGCAAAGAAGCTAGGAAATATCCTTGACCATATTGGCGGGACACCGCTGGTTCCCATCAAACGGCTGAACTCTAACAAGGATGTCCAAATTTTGGCAAAACTGGAGTCTTTCAACCCGGGTGGCTCCATCAAAGACCGACCCGCCCTAAATATGATTGAGGAAGGGGAAAGGAGGGGACAGCTGACAAAGGAGAAGGTTATCCTTGAGGCTACCAGCGGGAATACTGGGATTGGGCTGTCTCTCATCGCAGCGGTCAAGGGGTACCGGATCCTTTTGGTCATGTCTGAGGCGGTCAGTGAAGAGCGAAAAAAGGTCCTGCGAGCTATGGGCGCGGATTTAGTCTTTACACCTACTCATCTGGGGACAGACGGGGCCATTGAGTTTGTCTACAATCTGATTCGGGAAGAACCCGAGAAATATTGGCTGGCCGACCAATTCAACAATGAAGCAAATTGGAGAGCCCATTATTATGGGACGGCATCGGAAATTTGGGAGCAGACCAACGGGAATCTGGATGTGATTGTTGCCACCATGGGAACCACAGGGACTCTAATGGGGCTTTCAAGACGCTTCAAGGAGCTTAAACCGTCAGTGGAAATCGTGGGTGTGGAGCCCTACCTGGGGCATAAGATCCAAGGCCTGAAAAACATGAAGGAATCCTACTGCCCTGGGATATTTGAAAAGAGCCGGGCGGATCAGATAATCAATATTGAAGACGAAGAGGCCTATCACATGGCCAGGATGTTGGCCAAAGAAGAGGGGATGTTTGTGGGCATGAGCTCGGGAGCGGCCATGGCCATTTCCCTGAAGATTGCCAAGGAAATGAAACAAGGCCGGATCGTTGTCATTCTGCCTGATGGAGGAGAGAGGTATCTCAGTACCCCACTTTTTGTGGCCAAAGAAAAATCGGGAATAAGCCTATACAACACGATGACGCGAAAAAAAGAGGAGTTTGTCCCGATTCTTGAAAAAAGGATTAAGATCTATACGTGTGGCCCCACTCTCTGCCAGTTGATTCATATTGGGCAAAGCCGACGTCTTGTCTTTTCAGATGTATTAAGGCGCTATCTGGAGTTCAAGGGGTTTAATGTCACCCACATCATGAATGTAACGGATCTGGATGATCGTACTATAGAAGGGGCAGATAAGGCAGGCCAATCCCTCAAGGATTTTACAGAAGGTTTCTATCAGGAGTTCCTAAGAGACCTAGATATCCTGAGAATCAAGAGGGCTTCAGAGTATCCCAAGGCCAGCGAGTATGTGGAGGACATGATCAGAGTAGCCCAGAAACTCATGGACAAGGGATACGCCTATGAAAAATTGCGATCTGTGTATTTCGACATATCTCGATTCGCAGATTATGGGAAGCTTTCCAAGATAGACCTTGACAAGATTCGTTTGGGAAAGACAGTGGATCTGGAAGAATATGAAAAAGAGAATCCCCGGGACTTTACCCTTCTCAAGAGAGCCACTCTCCATGAACTGAAGAAAGGCATATTCTACAAGACCAAGTGGGGAAACATCCGGCCGAGCTGGCACCTGGAATGCCCGGCCATGGCAATGAAGCTCCTGGGAGATACCTATGATATACATATGAGTGGATCTGACCTGATCTTTCCACATCATGAAAACAGTATCGCCATCAGCGAGGCGGTCACCGGGAAACCGCCTGCCCATTATTGGCTTCACAATGAGCTGGTGATGGTTGAAGGGAAAAAGCCATCCCATGGTTCCGATCACGATGACTATACCATTAGGCGAATCCTGGAGCAAGGTTACACCGGAAGGGTGATCCGATTTTGGCTTCTTAACCGTCATTATCGAAAACCCATATCTTTTTCTTGGTCAAGCCTCAATGCAGCCAAGAATACGGTCGTACATCTGGACCTGTTTGTCGAAAAGCTCCGGTCCTCCTCTCCCGGTGGCCATCACCCGGAGATGGATCAACTGCTCTACAATCTGAAACATAAGTTTATCGAAGCTATGGACGATGACCTGAACATGGCTCTCGCCCTGGCATCGCTTTTCGAGTTCACACGAGAGGTCAACTGTGTCATGGATCAAAAGGGTCTCTCAACTCCGGACAAACAGAAGGCGGAAGAGGGACTTCAGGAACTTAACTTGGTTCTGGACATTCTGGATCTAGAGCCTTCTAAACCAGCAGAAGAAGTGGAGAAACAGGTAAAAGAGAGAGAAGAGGCCAGGAAAAAGAAGAATTGGGCAGCGGCAGATCGGATTCGTCAAGAACTGAAGGACATGGGTATCGAGGTGATAGACACAAAAGAGGGACCTGTCTGGTGGAGGGAAAAAGAGTGAACCTCTATACCTCATAATCCCCACATGTTCCTTTTTTCTTTTCTTTTAATCTATCGAAAGGCGCAATCCACACTATTTTTCTTCCAAGACTTCCTTTATCTCTCGTCTTCTATATTGTGAATAGCACCGTGTCTAAAAAATCCTAGTTTTTGAGCCGGTATGTAATAATGCCCCACTCATCTGAGCCCTCTTTTCTGCCGGTGAACCTATAGATATTCTTGACTTCTCTTTCGAGGCTGGTCAATTTCGAGCGCCGATGGTGGATAAGCTCTAAATGTCTATTGACAGATTTAGTTCATTATAACTATAATATTTTTAATTAAGGATAATTCTTCTTCCACGACAGGTCTTACTTTAGTTGAAATTCCGTTAAGAAGACAATTCGAGATCTGGCTAGTTTGTCGTCAAGACACTCTTGAAACACAGTGTTTAGGATGGCCAGAGTATACGTATGGGCAGAATCGTTGCCATTACCAGTGAGATTCCAAAGCTAAATCCGATCAAAGGGTTTGTCCGAAGTGCGTGAAAGAGCATTATCCAGATCCTCTCGATTAAAATCAGAGGGAAACGCAAACGGCAAAACTCTGATTGTCTGTTCTCGTGTACATGGACCATCAAGTCGAAGGTACAACCTCATGCATTTTGTATCATAGGAGTCTTGTCCAATGGCCGAAAAACCGTCCTACGAAGAATTGTTAAATCGTGTGAGTACCTTGCAGGCATACTTCGATTTGGCAGGAGTAATGTTGATAGCCATCAATGCTGAAGGAAATGTCACACAAATAAATAAAAGGGGATGTGAGATTTTGGAATACGAGGAGGAGGAGATTATTGGAAAGAATTGGTTTGATCATTTCCTTCCCGAGAGTTTGAAAAATGAAGTAAAGGGAGTTTCAGAATCGATACTCTCTGAGAAGACAGAGTCCATAGAGTATTTTGAGAATCCCGTGTTAACAAAGCATGGAGAAGAAAGGCTAATCTTGTGGCACAATACTCTTTTAAGGAATGAAGAAGGAGACATCATCGGGCATCTTAGTTCAGGGACTGACATCACAGAACGCAAGCAGGCGGAGGAAAGGCTTCGCCAGTTCGAGAGCATTGTCTCCTGCTCCACCGATATGCTGGCTTTAATTGATAAAAACCTCTCTTATCTGGCTATAAATGATGCGTATGCGAAGTCGTTTGGTTTGGTCAAGGACGAGGTAATCGGGCATTCCATGAGTGAGGTTTTTGGGGAGGAGGTCTTTGAAAGCGTTATTAGGCCGAATGCCGAAAGGTGTCTTGAAGGCAAAAATGTCTTCTTCGAAAGGTGGGTTGTTTCCCCTGAAGGCGAAAGAAGATACATGGAGATCCGTTACTATCCCTATTTAAGTCCAAACAATGAACCAAAAGGTCTCGTCGTAAATGCGCGGAACACAACCGTGCAAAGAGAGGAGCAAGAGCTGCTTCAACGCGGACTGAAGATCAATAGAGCCTTGGCCAGAATGTCGAGCAATATGGTTGGAATGTCCGATGCGCTTAGCGATATTACGGATACTACTCTCCGATACGCAAGATTGCTGACCGGTAGTGAACATGGTTATGTATCAGTCATTGATAGAGAGACCGGCGCGAATATCAGTTACACGATTACCAAAATGATGGACAAAGAATGCCACGTATCGGGAAAAGATAGGCGCTTTATTTTTCCCTTGGACCCTGACGGACGATATCCGAATTTGTGGGGGCACGCACTCAACACGCGAGGTGCTTTTTACACGAACACTCCCGATAACCACGAATCATCGGGAGGGTTACCTCCGGGACACATTCCAATCAGAAACTTTCTATCCGTTCCGGCCCTGCTTGGGGACAGGTTGGTCGGTCAATTGGCGTTGGCAAACTGTAAAGAGGGCTTCTCAGACAGTGATTTGGAGGTCGTTTCACATTTGGCCAAGCTTTTTGCAGTTGCAGTGGGGCGCAAAGAGGCGGATGATATTCTTGCTGAAAGTGAGGAGAAATACCGGACTTTAGTGAGTAATGTCATAGGCATGGTCTACAGAGCAGAATCAGATTGGTCAACAGAAGTCATAAGCAATAGTGAATCCATTTCAGGGTATACAGTTAATGAATTTGAGTCTAGGAAAGTGAATTGGGTTGAGCTGATACATCCTGGTGATAGAGCAAGGTTTTTTAGTGAAAGCCTGGAATTAATACAAAAGCCGTCTGAATTGGTACATGAATACAGAATCACTGCAAAGGACGGAAGTCTTCGTTGGGTTAGCGACAGCAAGAAATCGCATTTCAAAGAAGGGATTTTTCAAGAAATCGATGGCATTGTCACAGACATTACACAACGGAAGGAGGCGGAAAAAGACCGTGATGCATTGCAGGCCCAGCTCTTCCAGTCTCAGAAGATGGAGGCCGTCGGTACTCTAGCAGGTGGTGTGGCCCACGACTTCAATAACATTCTTACGACGATTATCGGTAACTGCCATCTCGCACTGACCACTCTGCACGAAAAAGATCCCCTTTTCGAGGATATACAAGATATCAAGAAAGCCGGCGAGAGGGCGGCTGATCTGACCCGTCAACTTCTGGCCTTTAGCAGTAAGCAATTGATTCAGCCAAGGGTAATGGATATCAATGAAGTAATAACGGACATGGGTAAGATGATTTCCAGACTTATTGGAGAAGATATTGAGATGTCTGTGATTGCAGCGCCTGAATTATGGCTCGTTGAAGCCGATCCAGGGCAGATAGAGCAGATCATCATGAACCTGGTGGTAAACGCCAAGGATGCCATGCCCGAGGGTGGCAAACTTATCATTGAGACGGCTAATGTGGAACTGGATGAGGACTTTTTTCGCAAACATGGTGTTGCGGGGCAGATCGGTAGTTATGTGAAGTTGGCTATAAACGATAACGGAACTGGCATGGACAGGGAGACCCAGGAACGCATATTTGAGCCTTTCTTTACCTCTAAGGCGAGTGACAAGGGTACAGGTCTGGGTCTTTCCACTATTTACGGCATTGTGAAACAGAACGGAGGATTTATCTGGGTTTACACTGAGCTGGGGCAGGGCAGCACATTTAAAGTTTATCTTCCTAGGACAAAGGGGAGTGTAGATCCGGAAAGTGAAGATCAACTCTTTGCGGAGGCGTTTGGCGGCTCCGAGACTATTTTGATTGTGGAAGATGATGACAGCGTTCGAAAACTTGCGCGAAACTCGCTCAAGAAGAATGGATATAGAGTTCTGGAGGCTGAAAACGGAGAAAATGCTTTACGGGTTAGCGAAGCCCACGACGGCTCGATTGATCTGATTCTAACCGATGTGGTGATGCCGAAGATGAGTGGGAAGGAACTAGCGGGAATGGTGAAAAAAATTCATCCCCGTGTGAAGGTGATTTTCATGTCCGGGTATACTAGTAACGCCATTGTGGATCACGGTATTCTGACCCGAGGGGTGGAGTTTATCGAAAAACCGTTTACACCGAAGAATCTGGCGAGTAAGGTAAGGGCGGTACTGGACAAGAATGGTAAATGATCTGGAAATGAGAACACCAGTCGTAGCTCGAAAAAAAGAATGATAAAACTAGGGATTAATCAAGATGTCCAAGATTCTGATTGTTGATGACGACAAGATGATATGTAAGACACTGACCCGTTATATTGAGCGTATGGGACACGAGTGCGCCTCTGTCTTGACCCTTGAAGACGGGCTTAAGGAAGTATTGTCCGACGCATTTGACGTAGTTTTTCTCGATGTACGTCTGCCTGATGGAAACGGTCTGGATGCACTTCCTATGATGCAGAAAGCGGATTCTTCTCCAGAGGTTATTATTATCACAGGAGAGGGTGATCCGGATGGCGCGGAGCTTGCCATAGAAACCGGCGCTTGGGCCTATGTTCAGAAACCATTTAATATGGATAATCTTGGTCTGCAGATAACTCGTGCCCTCCAATACCACGAGAAAAAGTCTCAGACGAATATACGTGCGATACTGAGGCGGGAAGGTATTGTGGGAAACAGTCCGGAGTTGGAGGCATGCCTGGACCTGGTGGCACAAGTGGCAAACAGCGATGTAAATGTGCTCATAACGGGTGAAACCGGCACGGGAAAAGAGCTCTTTGCCAAAACCGTTCACAAAAACAGTGCTCGAGCTACTAAGAACTTTGTTGTGCTCGATTGTGCTGCTCTACCCGAGAACCTTGTTGGGAGTATGCTCTTCGGGCACGAAAAAGGAGCCTTCACCGGAGCCGAAAGGCCACGTGTGGGTTTCATGAAAGAGGCTGACGGGGGTACCCTTTTCTTAGATGAAGTGGGAGAACTTCCATTGGCCGTTCAAAAGGACTTCTTGCGTGCACTCCAAGAACGTCGTTTTCGTCCTCTAGGCAGTAATAAGGAGGTTGAGAGTGATTTCAGGCTCGTATCGGCCACGAACAGGGATCTGGGAAGTATGGTCCAATCAGGGCAATTCAGGCAGGATCTCTACTTCCGTATCCAGGCTGTGACCATTGAGGTACCTCCTCTAAGGACACGCCCCGGTGATATAAAGGAGATTGCCTTCCATCACATAGCTAAGCTCTGCGAGCGATATGGCACTGAAACAAAGGGATTTTCTCCTGATTTTTTCGATGCACTGACTGTGTATGATTGGCCGGGAAATGTTCGTGAATTACTCAATACCATGGAGAGAGTGCTGGCCATGGCTCGATTCGAGCCGACACTCTTTCCCAGACACCTGCCCACAGAACTCCGAGTTCACCAAGCCAGGGCATCAGTCAGTAAGAAAAGGTCTGAGAAGGAAATCTATTCAGAAGAGGATCCTCAGGTTTTTTCTCTTCCCAAACTGCAGGAAGTGCGAGATACCGCCCTAGCCAACGCTGAACAGCAGTACTTGCACGACCTCGTGCTACTCACCAAAAGGGACTTCAAAGAGGCCTGTCATATTTCAGGTCTTTCACGGTCCCGCCTGTATTACCTTTTAAAGAAGTATGGCATAAACAAATTTTGAGAAACTCGGGTATTTGATCCCGAAAAGTCGAGACTCGATGTTTGACGGTTGCTTTGAAAAATCTCAAGTCAGCCGTCTCATCCCGCCAACATACAAGCCCCGGTGACCAACGTAAGGATTCCTGTCACACAAGAAAAAATCCCACTTCACAAGAAAATGGCTATTCAACACCAGGCATTTCTTGGTTTTATCAATGCCGCAGTTAGGGTTAACTTATTCAAATCACAGGATAAATAGTGTCAATGGGTGGTTTGGCATGCATCTTGAGTAATCTTGATGAGGATGTCTGAACAAGGTGAACGATAATCTGATATGAACGCCAGATTGGAGCACTATCTCAATCCTGTATATCTATTGCCCTCTTCGAGATCTTGGCTTTATGAAGTACTTGGCCGTGATTGATTGTATGAAATACGAGCGTCCCATATTTCGATTCTTAAAAGTGAGTGAAAGTGTCTGAGAGGTATAATATGACATATGGGGCTGAAGGGATTTGTTCCCCAATTGTACCATCTACAAGAAGATTCAAGGCGAGGAGGTCCTCTCTAAGGTATAAGAGAAAATAAAATAAATTAGAGGAGAAAGATAGACATGGCAAGTGTAAAACTTGATTTGAGCGATGTATTTTCTGGTGAGACGGTTCAGGAAGTTCCAAAGATCCTGGTAGTTGATGATGAAGCCAGCGTGCGTCGTTTGGTGTGCCGCAAGCTTGAAAATCAAGGCTTTAAATATGCTCAAGCCGCAAATGCTGAGGAAGCCAGATCATTAATCAAAGGCCAGGAATTTGATCTGGTTCTTTGTGATATGAAGATGCCGGGTGAATCGGGAGTGGATTTGATAAAACACATATCTAAAGAGCATCCGGATACTGCCGTCATCATGATAACAGGAGTAGGCGACATGGACGTCGCAAAAAATGTCCTAGAAAATGGGGCCTTTGGATATGTTGTGAAACCTTTTCGTCCCGACGAGCTGATGTTCAATGTGTCCTGCGCGCTGCGCAGACGGAAGTTGGAGTTAGAAAATCGGACCTACCATAAGAATCTTGAAACGATGATTACCGAACGTACAGATTCCCTTCGAGTCGCTAATGAACGCCTTGTAATGGCCATGAATGGATTTGTAGAAGCTATGGCGATGACCGTTGAAATGAGAGATCCCTATACGGCCGGGCATCAAAATCGTGTGTCGAAGATTGCCTGTGCCATTACTGAAGAGTTGGATCTCAATGGAGCACTGATCGAAGGTATCCGCATGGCTGGAATGATCCATGACTTGGGCAAAATAACGGTCCCCGCGGAAATTCTTAACAAACCGGGTCGGTTAACAGAAATAGAGTTCAGTCTTATCAAGACCCATTCCCGGCTGGGTTACGAGATACTGAAGGATATCGCCTTTCCTTGGCCGATCGCTCAGATTGTGCTCCAGCATCACGAGAGGTTAGATGGTTCAGGATATCCTCGGGGATTAACCGAGAAGGAAATTCTCTTGGAATCAAAGATTCTAGCTGTCGCTGACGTAATTGAAGCCATGGCCTCCCACAGACCTTACCGTCCCGCTCTCAGCCTTGACGCGGCGTTAGAGGAGATCAATCGCAACAGGGGCCGACTCTATGATTCTGAAGTAACAGACGCCTGTTTGCGCCTATTCAGAGAGAAAGATTTCAAGTTGCCTTCCTGAGGCTCTGACATACTTCATTCTCAAGACAACAGCTAATACTCGATGAAGCGTATGAAAACCCATGAGGAGAGCATTCGGAAGATAGAAAAGAGGACCCGGCATTTGATTTTGCTTGCCGTGGTCTTGATTCTTTACTTGACACTGTCACTCCTCGCCATGCAGATTCTCACTCTTTTAGGAGGGTCAAGAATTATTGTTTCAGGAGATACCTATAAGCTCTCAATCTTCCTCTCTTTGCTGGTTTTACTCTTCTGCGCCTACATGATCGTCCAACAAAGGAAGGTCATGATGCTTTCCAGAGCCTTAATGAAGATAGAAGTGACGGCAAGAAACTTGGACAGAGAGGTAACGATCCTCAGTGCCCTCTTGGAGGTCAGCTCCTGCATCAATTCCCAAAAGGAATTGTCAGACATTCTAAAGACTATCACAAGGGAGATGTTAAGATGCTTTGACGCTCAGCATTCTTCCATCATGCTCGTCGATGACCAAAAGAGAATACTGCAGACTAAAGCCTCCTATGGAAAAGGAGTTGAGTTTACTGAAGATGCTCAGCTTCCTATCGGGGAAGGGATCGCCGGGTGGGTGGTAGAAAACGGCAGGCCCCTTCTACTCAATGGAGAAGTGAGTCCGGACGACTTCCCCGGCATGGAAAAGAAGGCATGGAACATTACCTCAGCTATGTGTTTACCCCTTAAGATAGGGAAGAAATGCATTGGAGTGATGAATGTGAATATCACGGAAAGGCAGAAAAGTTACTCCGAGAACGACCTGAAATTGATCACTGTTTTCGCCAATAATGTTGCGGTGGCGATTCATAATGCGATTCTTATGGGAGAAAAGCACCAGCGCATTCGATTTCAGACAATGCTTGAGCAACTCCACTCCCCCCAAGTCGCCAAAGAACTGATGAATAGGATAGAAGAGTGGAACCAACCGAAAAGAATGAGAGAACAGGTCGAAATGACGGTTCTGTTCGCAGATATTCGTGGATTTAGTCAGATGATGAATCACGTGGAACTTGAAGCTATTATCGATTTCCTTGACGAATTCTACAGCGCCATGACCCGGATTGTCTTTAAATCCGGGGGGAGTATCAACAAGTTCATTGGAGACGAAGTCATGGCCTTTTTCGGCGCCCCGATCGCATTGGAAAATACAACCCAAAGCGGAGTGGAAGCTGGGCTTGATATGGTAACATCGTTCGCGGAGTTGAAGGAGAAGTTTTCTGAGGTTTCACCTCACTTTGGGGGCCTGGGCATTGGGATCGGTATTGATACGGGTAAAGTGTTTGTGGGCAACGTGGGCTCGGAAAAGCGCTATGATTATACGGTTATCGGGAATACGGTCAATATCGCCAGGAGGCTGTGTTCACATGCAGCACCGAATGAAGTGCTCGCTTTGAAAGAAGCGGTGGAGAGATTAAAGGGGGGGTATTTATCCCAGTTTGTCGAGAAGAAATCGTTTAAAGGCATGTCGAACCATATTGACGTCTACCGATTGTGGGGCGATCGAGCCAATCGGTCGTGCATGAATATGCGCAGAGAATCAGAGATGTCTCGAGAAAATGGTTTAGAAAAAGATTCCTCTCAAACAGGAATCATTACCGCCTCACAGGAAGATTACTGTTAAACGGGAGACATTGCACCAGTCCATGGGGATGCTGGAATTAAATAACCAATTGAATTTAGACAGAAAATTCCGTTGATACAAGATGGCACGATTCTTTCATTGTCTATAGATTAATGGAGGTCAGATCAGGTTTCTGGAAATCTGGCCCAAGAGTTTTCCGATCATTTCAATGATCTGAAAATGGAATCAAGGTTTTGACCTTCATTTAGTTAAGAGCAACATTACAGGAGGATAAGGTATGGCAAGTGTACTTGTCATAGACGATGAAGCCCAGATACGCAGAATGCTCCGGAGGATTTTGGAAACAGAGGGGTATGAGGTTATGGATGCCGCTGATGGTTCAAAAGGGGTCGAGCTTTACAGAGACCATCCCGCGGATCTTGTCCTCACAGATATATTCATGCCTAACCAGGAAGGCTTGGAGACGATCATGAAGCTTAAGCGAGATTTTCCAGAAGTGAGGATTCTTGCCATGTCCGGAGGTGGCGTAATGGATTCTACCACTTGTTTGCGTATGGCCAAAGGTCTTGGTGCCGCACGTGTATACGTCAAACCTTTTGAAATAGAAGGGCTTTTGAAGGATATCGGGGAGCTTCTAGATAACGGGTAGAGGTCTGTCCCCATGTGTGAGTAGGGCCTTCGATGGAACGATTTTTCTAGATTGGTCCTTTCAGGCAAGAGCGGGGCATGAATATGAAAAGAGCTATTTTGTGAAGATAGGGAATTCATGGACAAGAAAGGAGGGTATTGCTATGGCTAGAATACTCGTCGTTGATGATGAAGATAGTGTTCGAAAAGTACTAAAAAGATTCCTATCAAGTCTAGGTCATGATGCTATCATGGCAGGCAGTGGAGAAGAAGCACTGGAAAAAATTCAGGAAAAGCCGGCGATTGTTCTGCTTGATTATCTGATGCCTGAGGTGAACGGTATTGAGGTCTTGGAGAAGATCAAAGAGATCTCACCATCGACAGATGTGATCATGGTGACTGGTGTTGGAGGACACAAAGTTGGGATGGAGTCCTTCAAGCAGGGGGCGTTTGAATTTGTGACTAAACCGATCGATTTGGCTCGTCTGAAATTCCTCTTAGATTTCCGACTTGGTCAGCTGGGGCTGGCTTAAAGGCTTTAATTTTAATCGTTGAATCATGAACTGGAAGACTAAAATCATCCAATCCATAGAAATGATTACCTTCGGGTGAATCACAGTGACAATGGAATGACTCGAGTCAGTCAAGAAGGTCTGAAGATCAATCTATATGGAATAAGTTTTCGACTTGACCTAAGAAAAAGAGACGGTGAGAAAGACAGGCTTATCGCCGAATAGAAGGGTTATTGTGGGGATGATATTAAGACCCCGTTTCTCGTTTTAAGAGGTGGGTCTCCTTATTAAAGAATAGTCTTGTGAGTCTAATGCTTGGCCTCAGCCCCATTTCTACCGATAATACAATGATTTTCTTAGGTTGAGAGGTTGTCTCTGAACCGCTCTGTCCTCCTCTTGTTCAGCAACATCCCAAACTCTTCGAGATTTATTTCATATTTGACCCAGGCAAGTAGAAATGTGTCCTTGACGGTCGCCATTAACTCCTCATCCGATGCCATATCTTCCGTTATTCCTGTCAATCTCCTAAGCCTTTGAATGAGTTCTATATTTTCCATAATCTATACCCTTTCCATTTCCTACCCTGACACTTGACAAGGTTTCTCTCTGCCAGATTCTCTCTCAGTAGATGTAGATATTTGAGTACTAACATAGTTTCCCGCTATTTCTTATGATTCTGCCCGACTCATCAGCCTGTTTGCCTTGGCCAGAAACTCCTTCGCATTAAAAGGTTTTGTCATGTAAACATCTGCACCTGCCTTTATCCCCTTACTTTGAAAGTTTTCGTCCTTAGCAGTAAGCATGATTATTGGAATATATCGTGAGCCCAATTGGGCCTTGAGCTTTTTTGTGAGTTCTATCCCATCCATTTTTGGCATTAGATAATCAGTGATTATAAGATCTGGTTTTTCCTGCATAGCTATCTTTAAGGCCTTCAATCCGTCTTCAGCAGAAATGACAAGATGCCCGTCAGATTCTAAAATGTGGCGAACCAGTTTGAGTATAATTTGGTTATCATCAGCCACAAGGATCTTTTTCGGCTTTATAGCGCTCAATGCCGGTGAAGGTTCTCCAGAAAGCGTTTCTTCAATCTGGATCTCTTCTGATCCAGATGTCTCCGTGATGGATTCATCAAATATATCTTCGGCATCGGGCGGTGCTACACGAAAGACTTCCTCAATGGTCGTTAGCCCATTGAGGGCTTTGTGCAAACCATCCATGGCCATGGTTTGAAATCCCTCTTTTTCTGCCAACCTTTTCAGGCTCACTGTTGAGGGATCGGACCCAATCATCTCACGAACAGACGGTGTGATTCTCAGGACTTCGAATATCCCCAAACGGCCTGAATACCCTGTGTATCGGCAAGCCTCACAACCGATCCCTTTCCAGAAGACCGCCTCCTTGTCTTCTCTTATGCGCGGAGGCAAGTGCTTCAGTATCTGCGCGCTCAGCGGTTCGGGAATCTTGCATTCCTTACATACCGTTCTTACAAGTCGTTGTCCCACGACCGCTTGGAGGGATGCGGAGATAAGGAACGCCTCGATGCCCAAATCCAACAGTCTTGTCAAGGCTGAGGGGGCGTCGTTTGTGTGTAGAGTGGAGAGCACTAGGTGGCCTGTCTGGGCCGCCTGGCAGGCGATGGACGCCGTCTCTCTGTCTCTGATTTCTCCAACCATGACGATATCCGGATCCTGTCGGAGTATGGATCTGAGACCAGCCGCAAAGGTGATCCCAGCCTGAGGATTTATTTGGACCTGGTTAACACCCTCAATATCGAATTCAATCGGGTCTTCAACGGTGATGATATTGACCTCTGGGGACTTAAGCCTGTTAAGGCAGGCGTAAAGGGTGGAGGATTTACCACTTCCCGTAGGCCCGGTAACGAGTACGATCCCTTGTGGGATACTTATGGCATTGATCAGATCTTCGAAGGCTTTTTTAGAGAGACCCAGATCCTCAATCCCTGTCTTGGCTGAATCCGGATTCAGGATACGCATGGTTACCTTCTCACCATATGAGGTGGGTATCGTGGACACCCTCAGGTCAAATTCTTTGCCTCCGTATCTTACTTTGGTCTTGCCGTCCTGGGGCTTTCTCCGGATGGAAATGTCCATATTGGATATCACTTTGATTCTGGAGACGAGTGAGGCATGCACATTCCTATCTACCTTCATAATCTCTCGCATAATACCGTCCACGCGGTAGCGAATAATGACCGTTGAGCGTTGAGGCTCAATGTGTATGTCACTGGCTCTAACCGCTATGGCATCGCCGAGGAGGGCGGCTGTTAACCGCACAACTGGAGGTCGCTCAGCAAAAGCAAGTACTTCATGTTGATCTTTGAGATCTTCCTCTTCCATCTCCCGGCCCTTGACGATTTCAATCCCTTGTTCCGGTCCGGGCACAGAGCCAAGATCCTTTTCGAGTCCATGCTTTGGATAGTATCGAGCTATGGCCTCTAAGACATCGCTTTCAGAGGCGACCGCGATATGGATGGGCATCTGAGTAACAAATCGTAGATCATCCACGGCATAGAACTCCAATGGATTGGCCATGGCAACAGTAAGACCCTTGTCTGTTCTCTCAACCGGAACAAGCGAGTAGTTTTCCGCGATCTCTGCGGGAACCAATGAGATGGTTTCCTTGAGGACTTCTATTTCTTTTAGCTTCACCAACGGGATATTAAGTTGAGATGCCAGTGTAGAGGCTATTACCTGCTCGTCCGCCACACCCATGTCAATGAGGATTTGACCCAGCTTTTTGTTCTCTATCTTCTGAATATCCAGAGCCTTAGACAAAGTTCTTTCATCGATAAGGCCTGATTCTATCAAGAGCTCTCCGAGTTTTTTGCGCCTGTGAGTAGGTTTTGTGTTTCTGACAGTTCTATTCATGCAATCGTTCCTCCATATCCCAACGGGCAAGTGTTGTTCAGCTGCTTCTTCCACATAGGTTCTTTAGGCGACGATAGACGTACAGAGGATTTCGAAAATACTGTAATCTTGCCGACATGTTAAAAGATCATCAAATCGTTAAAAGTCCGAACCTTTAATAACGTTTTTCCAAGTCACTACTGCCCTTGTATTATCAAAACTTATGCCAATAATCGCTTCCCTAGGGTTTTCTATGTATTTCCAGGTATTTAAGGTATAATTCAAAGCGGCTGAGGCTTTTTCAATCCTTCCTTTCTCGCAGTATTTTTCCGGCAGAACAGGAAGTTTCTTGTCTAACAGGAAACCTAAGCCAGATCCACGTTTTCTGCTACTCTGATCTCACCTAATCCCCTAAATGCGAAAAATTCTGCTATGAAGTAGAAATCGGGTTCTCTATTCTTTGAGTATCCTGGCATCAACTCCACAGGAGAGTTCCTCTCGATTGTCGTTAACTTCTTGAAATGGCTGCATAAAACCGCCTTAAGTCAGTTTGGCATCGCTTTTGCTCTCTCATAGGGCCAAAACCGACATGCCCTCAAAATCGTCGGCAAGCTAATCAATAGGATTGAGGATCGGATCTTGGCACAAATAATCAAACAGAGAATCTTAATAAAACAGGGTAGAAGTATCATAGGCCCCGTTCTCCCCAAACTGGCAGTGAACGGATCATCCGGAAGCCATGGATTACAGGAGAAAAGGGCCCACGTTACATGTGTTTCATGTGGGAACGAGATAAATTTGGACCAAAACGAGTTCAGCACCTATGGTGGTCCAGCCAAGTGTCTTTCTTGTAGTACCGCGTTGGAGATAAAGATGGAAAGCGGAACTCTCGAAACCTATGCGCCCATTGGACACAGCTCTCAAGTAAGAGTGATTAGTCAGGAAAACAAGAGTGCAAAAAAGTAGACGAATTTCGGTAGAGATATAAAGGAGACAATATGCAAAGTCCGAATATATTTTCTAGAAAAGCTATGGAAATACTCCTTGGATTAGGTACCGTGTCCGTTTGGTTATTCGTGATGTTTATGATTTTATGATCGGGTCCATATAGTCACATCTTCAATCCCACAATACACAGATATTCTACCTTTAGAGCAATGAGGCCCATATACAAATGGACATTGGGTTCTCTTTCTATTTGATTCAAAAAACCATGTACTTTTCCCGTCCATTGGAGTCAAGGATTCTAAACTGGTTGACACTTATCGAGAGAGAGAAAAAGCGGATATGCTCCTATACTTCAGCTGTTGATGGGTTCAGTATCTGATCTCTTCCGAGAGCCTTAAATGATCCTACCTTATGTTCCACGCGATGTCCCTACTCTGTACACGCACGCCTGTGCAACCATCGACCATGAGCTTAGGTCGACAGAGAAACACATTTTTCCCAGACTCTCCGATTTCCCTGTCCCGCCATAAGCAGGAGCGGAGCCTCGCGGACTTATCCAGCAAACCCATGGCCAACTTATCTGCCTTTGGCATGACTTGTGTGCATCACCGAGCGCGGCATCTTACTGACTGCCATAAATCTACCTCTGTTAACGGGCGGGGAGCTTCAAATATTGGAGGGAAATTAAACTCTCTGTTGAAAAAGAGGCGGGGATTCTGTATAGCATATTGAAATGGAACGGGAGTCGAATGACCCAAATCATTCCAGCATCCTAATTCTTTGTTAGATCAGGAGGGGTTTGATGAACAGGTTTCTGATTGTAGATGTGGGGGCTGGAACCATGGACGTGCTCTGCTACGATATGAGATCAGATGAACACTTCAAGGCGGTCGTCAAATCCCCTGTGAGGACATTGGC
The DNA here is from genome assembly GCA_964520425.1 of uncultured Desulfobacteraceae bacterium. Taxonomy (GTDB): domain Bacteria; phylum Desulfobacterota; class DSM-4660; order Desulfatiglandales; family HGW-15; genus JAFGFY01. Next base: position 31,387 of record CAZFMX010000002.1, on the reverse strand, counting down.
GGAGGCGGCTGAAAATCTTCCAGGGAATCTTTTAATCACCGGAACTGAGATGGGCGGTGGGGCATTATCAGGAGTCTTGAAACGTCGGAGCAAGGAAGCCGAAGTGATAATGTCTACTTCGGCAGCGGCTACAATCCATCACAATCCGGAAAAGGTGCGGTCTTTGGGGATAAAAATAGTTGATGATACTGAAACTGCGGACTTGCAACAGCGTCAAGCATATCACATGCTCAGAACATGTGACCTTGAAGTGGACCGCCTGGAAGAGATTGTCAAGGGGCTGGGCATATCTCTCTCATTTGATGTAGTAGGACTCTGTGCACAAGATCACGGAAGAGCGCCTGACGGCGTATCACATTTGGATTATCGCCATAAGATCTTCAAGACCAGCCTAGATGAAAACCCTTTTCCCCATGGATTGCTTTACAGAGATGATGAAATCCCGGCGAACCTGAGTCGCCTCAAGGCGATGTCTGAAAGTGCCAAGATGTTTTCTGCCGATGAAATTTACGTGATGGACAGCGGGATGGCAGCCATATTGGGGGCGTCCATGGATTGGCGAGTAAGGAAGAAAAAGAGAACAATGGTCTTGGATGTGGCAACCTCTCATACCGTGGCAGCTGCGCTTGAGGAGGGAGAAATAGCGGGATTCTTTGAATACCATACCAAAGATATCACCCTGGAGAGATTAGAGGCGCTATTAGAAGCCCTGGCGGAGGGGAGACTGAGCCATGAGGAGATATTGAAAGAGGGGGGACATGGTGCCTATATCCGTAAAGCCCTTGGATCCCAAATAACGGAAGGCATTGTGGCGACCGGTCCAAAACGAAGATTGGTCGAACAATCTCGACTGCCAATTTTTTTCGGATCGCCCTTAGGGGATAACATGATGACAGGTGCGGTAGGAGTATTGGAAGCCGTTCGCAGACGAAAGGAACTCAAGACAATTTCCTTTCTATGATGGTTTGGTTGAGAATTTTGTTGTAGAAAACCGATAGCCGAGGTATAGACCAGGAATCTGATTAATATGATTTTGGAGGGAGAACGGGACATGGATTTTATGCAGGATTACTTTCTATGCAATAATTGTCAAAATAAAGATTTTAGGCAGATTTACAACTTCTCGATTCGATTTCACGGGGTTAATTTCTCCGATGACCTTATATATGATAAACTGACCGATGAGATTTTCCAGTGTACAAAGTGTGACAAGACTTTCACTAGAGACGATGTTGAGAAAGTGCTGGATGACATAAAAAAGAATGTGAAGGAAAAACGATTGGCTTCTAAATCCTAATCATTCGGGCCGCCGGCAATGGAAAGCTATCGAGTTTGTTGCCGGAGAATACATGACAATACCATACCTACCATAGCTTTTCCCTAGATATGTGGCGCCTAAGGTTGCTGTGACGACCCAAGTGAGAGATGATCTACCTTGATGAGAGTATGATACTGATTTGGAGGACAGAATTGAGATGTGTAAAGTGAAGAACTGAGGGATCTACCAGACATTTAAAATGAGACAAATCACAGATATAGTTGGACGCCTTTAAGATACTTCAGCCGGAATCAGTCTCTTTCTGGTAGAACTGAAAACGGTAGGACCCCAACTCGATAGTGTCATAGTCCTTCAAGAGAGTGCTTTCCTTTATAACCTGACCATTAACTCTCAGCTTTGATAATCCCTGTGTAAAGGTTATTCGAAAACCACTTGGCCGTTTGCTGATTGTGGCGGCCGTGGTTCCCATGAACAAGCCTGAGAGTCTTATCTCCGAAGTCTTTGCCTTTCCTATCTTGGTGAGTTTCTTGGTTAACACGATTTCATCAAGGTCAGAGTTATCGATGAAGCTTATGACTCCAACTTTTTCGGGGACTCTAATGGCCTGTGTATCTCCTGCCTGTTTGGAGAGTAATTCCTTCTGTCTGGTGGTATCCAACATCATAGTCCTATCCAGACTTGATTTTTGTATCAACGCCTCGGCTGCCTGCCCTTTCTGAGCGTCAACAAACAATATGAGATGCTTGCCGATGATTATGTTGTCCGCATGTCTTAGTCGGTGGGAAACGACTCGCTTGTTGTTTACAAATGTGGAGTTGGTGCTTTGCAGGTCCGTCAAGATGTAGCCTGGGCCGACTTTATCTATTTTTGCATGGTAAGAAGAAACGGCTAGGTTGTCTATAACAATACCATTATCTTCCTCACGACCGATGGTTATGCTGTCATTCAGAAGAGGGTATTCTTTGAGCACTCGTTTATTAAAGGTTAATATCAGCTTGGGCATGATTCTACCTCACATCCAAGACATTCATATTTTACCTCAATTAAAGGCAAAAAGGCAATATGAAACTGGCCTATGGATTTTTCTTCCCCTTTCGTCTGGTTAGCCCATTAGCTAGGAAAAGCCTCGCCTTTTTCAGTAGGCCAGGACTTTGCTCTTTATCGCCAGTAAAAAAGACAGAGATTACAGTCGTATTGTCATGCCCTCCCCGTTCTAAAGCCTTTGCAATGAATTGGTTGCAGAGTCTTTTGGGACTATCTTCACCCTGGGTCGCTTCCAGGATTTCTCTCTCTGACACAAGATCTGTAAGGCCGTCCGAGCAGAGGATGAAGCGATCATTGCTTCCGAATTCGACCTCAAAGACATCCGCGTCAACTTCTTCAGAGGAACCGAGGTTTTTGGTCAAAACGTGTTTAAGATTGGTTGAAGAGGCTTCCTCAGCGGTCATCATTCCCATTTCAACCTGTTCGGCTACCACCGTATGATCTTTGGATAACTGTTCAATTCCTCCGTTTCTTACCATGTAGATACGGCTGTCCCCCACATTTGCGGCAATGACCAGGGAGGGAGTAACAGCCAGTACTGCCACGGTGGTTCCCATCCCGTAGTACATCTCATTCTCCGTAGCAAGTTCGTAGACGACTCGATTTGCTAGCCTGATACTGCTGAGGACATAATTTCCCGTCCTGGTAAGAGAGTTATCAAGATAGCTAAAGATCCTATCTTCAATTACCCCTTCCTTTGCCCATTGCCGAAAGCACTTGTTGATCATTTCAACAGCCACTCTGCTCGCGACATCACCTGCTTGGTGTCCTCCCATGCCATCGGCCACGACATATAGGCCTAAGGAATCCTCTACGGAAAAGAAGTCCTCGTTCCTATCTCTAACCAGTCCCACATTGGTCTTGCCTGAAGATACAATCAATGATACATCTCCAAGGTTGAGTTTATTCGCATCGGAAACATCCTCGGTTAGTGACGAGTGAATATCACTTTGAAAAACCGCTATGTGCTTCCGTTAGAATGTTCGTCTTTTGCAGCTCTCTTCTTTTTTAACGAGTCTATTCTTGAGGCAAGAAGTCTAATCACTCTCTCCATCTCTGCTGCGCTTTTGAACCGATCAGAAGGCTTCTTGGCCAGGGCCTTATCTAGAATCTGGTCACATATTTGGGGGATTTTAGGATCATAGGTTTGTATCGAAGGTTGTTTGACCTGAGTGATCTGATACAATAACCCGCTCAAGTTCTCTCCCTTAAATGGCAATTCACCTGTAAGTAATTGAAAGAACAAAATCCCCAAAGAAAAAATGTCGGATCGCAGGTCGACCTTTTGTCCCATGATTTGTTCAGGGGACATATAGTTCGGGGTGCCGAGAATGACTCCCGTCCTAGTCCTGGACGAGGAAATTGCCTTAGCAATCCCAAAATCCGTGACCTTAACCTCCCCGTTTTCCAGGAGCATGATATTTGCCGGTTTTATGTCCCTATGGATGACGTCTGCCTTGTGTGCGAAGTCAAGGGCTTCAGCCACATCAGCAATGACCTCTAACGTTTTTCTGAAAGGGAGAAGACTACCCTTAGAAGTGTGTTGCTCTATACTTATGCCTTCCACAAACTCCATAACCATATAGGTCAACTCACCATCCTCCCCGAAATCGTAGATGGTTCCTATGGCGGGGTGGGAGAGCTTTCCCACTATTTCCGCCTCTCGAGAGAATCGCTCCTTGATTTCTTGAATGACATCCTCCTCAAACTCATCTGAAAGACGGATCGTTTTGACGGCCAATGTCCGGTTTATTTTGGGATCAAGGGCCTTGTAGACTTGGCCCATAGAACCTTCACCCAATTCCTCAAGAATCTGATATCGTCCGATACTCGACCTTCTCCCAGCACTGTGTTCCGCTATCACACTTATACCACTATCATCACCATAACTGTCACTGGTGGATGCGTCTTCAGATTTTAACCGGGGAATCCGCTCATCCAAATCTCGATAGGGACCCCATTTCTCGATATACTCATAGGTGGTCAAGGCCTTATCAATTATTCGTTTGCGTTCGTATTCGAGTCCCAGAGCATAAATGAGATCTTTCACCTCGTTATCCACAGGCAGCCTTCGAAATTTGTCAAAGGCTTGATCCAGTAGCCCCTGGCTTTGGAAATCAAGACCTAGCAAACGATTCGCTGCAATTGAATCGCTCCTGGCCATCTTGGAAGCAATATGATGTTTGAGAGAGACAGCCAAGTAGAGCGTCAATATGCAATATACAGTGTATGTGCTCTTCAGCCATACATCGAATTGGAAAAACAAGAACCAAGCCGCAGACAAGGTGAGAATGATCAGTCCTATAGTAATTCCGAATCTGTTTACCGATCTTGTTCGCGTTAGGACATATGAGACAATCCCACCCAACAGAACAATAATCAAAGCCTCAATATAGATCATAAAGGAAGGTCGGATCATGAAAGCATCGCTGATGATGTTATCCAAAATGTTTGCTATGAACTCACAATCACTCATCTCAGACAAGATGGGTGTGTTTATTCGTGTGCTCCCCCGAAAATCCAACCCGATTAGGACGATCTTCCCTTTCAAGGTCGAAGGAACCTGCCCTTTCTGCAGAATGTCCGCAAAAGAATATTCAGGAAAGAGACCTGGATCATTTTTAAACCTGATAAGCAGTTCCCCTCTGTTTAGAGGGATTATCTGACTGCCCAGTTGGATTTCATGATCTTTTAAGAGGACTTCTTTGGGCTGCAAATCAAGATAGCCCATAGCTAAGCGGAGGGGAAAAGAAGGCAGCGCCGAACCCTTATAGCTCAGAAACATGAGGTGAGATTGACCCTTCAAGCCGCCATCAACAGTCAACTTGTCATGACCTAGCCCAAGAGCATTTCGAGCAAGATCAGAGAAGGGGAGCGATATATTGGACGTGGAAAGCCTCTTTCGTGTCGATGCGGAGAGCCTTCCGGACTCTAAGAAATCGTTGGAGAGTAGAGCGTCCTGTTCTTTTTCGACCCCATCATAAGAATCATCGGAATGAACAGAAAATGGCAGAACAATATTACCGCTTTGTCGAACACTCTCGACAAGTCTTTTATCCGTGTCATAATCCCTTTCTAATTGTTTGAGGTTTTCCGATATCCAACTGGTTAACGTAGGATCCTTATCACCAAAAGGATAGGCACTGAATTTCTTCTCAAAAGATTCTACAACTGAAAGAGCCGGGTTTGATTCCCTTTCGATAAAGGGGATATTGATGCCGACAATTCCGGCCCCACTTTCTTTGAGCAGATCTATCATTTGCGCGATGAGATATCGGGGCCAGGGCCACGAACCGAAGCTGGTTAAACTCTTATCGTCGATATGGATGATCCCTATTCTGGGAACTGCCCGATCTTCTCCCTGAACAAATTTCATTTCGGTATCATAGATATATCTCTCGAAAGCTTCAAAAGGGGAGAGGCGCACGAAGGAGAACCCGATGAATACCAGGATAATGATGGCCACTAATATAAGATCAGAATTTGAGATTTTTCGTGTCATAACGATAAAATACCTATTCTCAGATACTGAAACGGCTTTAGAAGCACTATTCTGAGCTTATCTCATATTGTTCTAAATGAAACTCTTCTTTTGCGATAATAATAATAGGTCTGTTTATCCTCTTTTCCATATCCACAATCGATTGCTGCTCCTCATCTTTGAGAACATGATCGATTTGGAGGTTTACCCGCACAAATAGGTTTGCCCCTTCCATAGAGGATCCGGCTTCCCTTTCCAGATCACGGAATATCTCATAACAAATCGTCTTTTTTGATTTCAGAGTTCCCCTTCCTTCACAGTAGCTACAGGGTTCGCTCATGAGTCTGTTGAGATTCTCCTTGGTTCTTTTTCTCGTCATTTCAATGAGCCCTAACTCGGACATGCGAAGGACATAAGTCTTGGCCTTGTCCTTGGTTAAGGCATCCTTCAAAGTCATAAATACTCGGTCCTGGTTAGGCTTCTTTTCCATGTCAATGAAATCAATGACAATCAGACCTCCAATATTTCTGAGACGAAGCTGGTAGGCGATCTCTTTTACTGCCTCAAGGTTTGTTTTCAGAATGGTCTCTTCCACGTTCCTTGCGCCTACATAGCTTCCCGTGTTTACATCTATGGCCGTCATGGCCTCTGTCTGTTCGATGACAATGTATCCCCCGGATTTCAGCCATATTTTCTTTTCCAAGGCCCGGGAAATCTCCATTTCTACGCCGTATGTGTCAAAAATAGGATCAGCCCCTTTGTAGAGCTCAACGGAATATTTCAGCCTGGGGGCGAAAGTCTCAATGAATTCCATAATGTTTTTATGCTCTTCTTCAGAATCAATAATGAGTCGATCCACTTCCCTGGTAAATAGATCGCGTACAGATCGGAGCGAGACATTCAAATCTCTGTGAAGGAGGCCGGGGTTTGTCTGTTTCGCCATTCTTTCCCTGATATTGGTCCACAACTTCAGGAGGAAATCCATCTCAGATTTGAGTTTGTCTTTATCGGCGCCTTCGCTAACCGTCCTTGCTATAAAGCCAAACTCTCCTGGCCTCAGCTCTGCAATGATGTTCCTGAGCCTTTCTCGTTCTTCCGCATCTTCTATACGTCTGGAAACTCCGATATGATTGACGGTGGGCATGAGAACAAGGTGCCTGCCAGGCAAGGAGATATGAGAAGTGAGGCGAGCCCCCTTAGTCCCGATGGGTTCTTTCGCCACTTGAACCATGATATCTTCTCCCTCATGGAGGAGGTCCTCTATATTGAAAAGTGTCCCAGTCAGAGGGTTTGGCTTCAACTCATCCTGTTCCTCGACTAAAGGATTTACGTCACTGACACTGCTAGGGAACATCATCTGTTCCAGCCCCACAAAATCTTTATGCACATCCGATACATATAGGAATGCCGTCCTATCAAATCCTATATCAACGAATGCTGCCTGCATTCCAGGAAGAACTCTAACGACTCTTCCGCGATATATGTTTCCTGTAAGTTCTTGCCCGGTTTTCCTCTCTATGTGGAGTTCGAGGACAACTCCGTTTTCTACGAGTGCTACCCTGACTTCATGGGGCCTTGAGTTAATGATGAGTTCACTGACCATAGGAAAACCGCCTAAAGAGACTGGATCATGACTTGATTCGTCTTAAGTATTTTCATTCGCCGGGTCTCTTGGTCGCTAAAGTGAAAGACCCCTTTGATGATATCTATTGGTTTTAACTTGGGTCCGGGATCGTGTGTGATGACCAAATCCAGACCGCTTGGTGGAACCAGGTTTATAGCCTTGACCAAGGATCTGGCATCAATTGTTTTTCTGTTTCCCTTTGCTGTTTTAGAAACCGGAAAGCATTTCGACTGAAGAAATCTATCCAAATCAGCCTGTTTCACCTGCAATCCGTCCAGGGTGATATGATAATGGCTTTCCTTCAATGTCAGCTTTCTTTTATCATGGGGAATTTCTTCGAGATGCAGGATTCTGATGCCATTGGGGAGTTGCCTAACGATTCTCTCCCTCATCAAAGAGATAAGGATGGTGTCTGACAACTCAATTTCCACTGTTTCATGGATACTCTCAGTGCCCACCGGCAGGGCAGAACTGAATGAGATTTTGGGCATAGGATGAAAGCCCTTAGAGTAAACAAGATTCAGGCCAGCCCTTTTGAAGGCCCTGATGAAGAGACGAACAAGTTCGAGATGTCCGAGGTACTTTACTCTCCCGGTTTTTGAAAAAGTTATTCTGTATCTTTTTGTCTCGGATATGTCATGGTGGAGGATATCCCCTTTTATCTCAACAGGGGGACCCCAGTCTTTGTATATTACGGGGTGAATTCTTTTGTGATCGCACACGCCGCATTCAAGGCATTTCTGTCGACAATCAGGTGAGATTTCACCTCTCAGGGCCTTTTCGCGCTCTTTTAGGAGATATCTCCGTGAAACCCCTGACTTGATGTGGTCCCAGGGTAATATCTCGTCCGTAGATCTTGGTCGATATAAAAAGAAATCGGGATCGAGATTGGAAAGGGCAAAGGCCTGTTTCCAGATATCTATGTTGAAATACTCTCCCCAGGCATCAAATCTGGCTCCTAAGCGCCATGCCTCTATGAGCGTCTTGCTCAATCGACGGTCTCCTCGGGAGAAAACACCCTCCAGCCAACTTAACTCGGCCTGGTTCCATTTTACTCGTATTCGTTTGTCCTTGAAGGCACTTCGGACGAACTGAATACGTCGTTGGCTCTCTTCAATAGGCAATTGAGGCATCCACATGAAAGGGGTATGAGCTTTCGGCACAAAGGTTGCGACACTGACATTAAGCTTCTTTCTCCCCCCTTCCTTTTTTGCGGAGTGGGCTAGTTTGTCCACGAGATCAACGAGCTGTTGCAGGTCTTCATCATTTTCAGTTGGAAGGCCGATCATGAAATAGAGTTTTATAAGATTCCAACCCGCCCTGTACACTTGGGGCGCAATATTTAAAATTTCTTTGTTGGTGAGTGATTTGTTGATAACCCGCCTCAATCTATCACTACCCGCCTCAGGGGCCAGGGTAAAGCCGGTCTTCCTGACTCTTTTGATCTGGTCGAACCAACTCGGGTTCAGGCTGTCAATCCTTAAAGAGGGCAGACTAATCGAGACTCTGTTTTTGGCCTGTCTATCCATGAGTTCTTGCAGCAATTGATCAAGACAAGAGTAATCCCCCGAACTCAAAGAGAGCAAAGAGAGTTCCTCAAAACCTGTCTCTTTGAGTGATTTCCCTGCAAGATCGATAACGGAAGCTGGGTTTTGCTCTCGTGTGGGACGATATATCATACCAGCCTGACAGAAGCGGCACCCCCTTGTACATCCACGAGAAATCTCTACGACTAATCGGTCATGGATCAGTTCAGCAAAGGGGACGACCTGACGGCATAGAGAAGGGCTGTAATTGATGTCAGGGATAATGGCCTTTTTTACCTCCTCATAACTCTCTAGCAATGGCTCGATCGAACGAATGACTCCATCGGATCTATAGTGGGGCTTAAACAGATAGGGTATATACACTCCCTCAATGTGGGTCAGTTCAGAAAGAAAAGCTTGTTTCTTTGCCGATTTTGCCCGTTTCAATTTCCTGACCCTTCGGCATATTTCAAGTGCCGCTTCCTCTCCATCACCGATCACCATAGCATCAAAAAAATCAGCAACAGGTTCTGGATTGAAACAAGCGGGTCCCCCGGCGATAATTAATGGAAAAGAATCGTCCCTTTGCTCAGAGAGGAAGGGGATACCGGAAAGATTAAGGGTATTTAGTACATTGGTGAATGATAATTCATGTTGGAGACTGAAACCGACGATATCAAACTCCAGCAAAGGCCGTCCGGATTCGAGTGTGGGCAGAGGTAATCTTCTCTCACACAGTTCTTCTTCCAGGTCGGTCCACGGAGAAAAGATCCTCTCGGCTGCTAACCAGGTATGACTGTTCAGGGTATGATAAAGGATCTTTAGCCCCAAATGGGACATTCCCACCTCATAGACGTCAGGGAAGGCTAGGGCGATGGAGACCTCTACAGCAGCAGGATCTTTCCATATGGAATTGATCTCGTTTCCTATATAACGACTTGGACGTTTGATATGTGAAAACCAGGGCTGATCGAGTATGGACATGCCGCCTAATCCTGATCGTACTCCCAAGAAGTCCATGCTGACTTCTTGGGTGTGTTATCAATCCCTATATCTCTGCACTCTTGAAGATCCCTACTTTAACACTAAAAAATGTACAGCCAGCGAGTTCCCAGTTTCCCTGCAACTTATCTATCCTCCTTAGTCTGTCCTACGCAATAGTTTGCTGCTGAGGATGGACAGGCTACCTGTCTGCCGCAATAGCTTGCTATGGACGGCGGCTGCGGAGGACGGGCTGCAAGGATCTTCAATGTAAACACAACTAGGTGTATTGTCATCTAATATGTCTCTAGGGCGCGTCAAAAGACCACCTCGATATCTTGGATATAGGGAATCTGAGAAGATGAGGAGGAAGCGGATTTTTGCAGAAATATAGTAATCTCCGCCCCTCCGTCAGGGTGGTTTTGTCCTGTAATTTTACCTTTGAGACCATCTACTATCCGTTTGACCGTGGCAAGGCCTAGGCCTGATCCTCTTTCTTTTGTGGTGAAGAAGGGAGTAAACAGGTGATGGAAGGCTCTTTCGGTGAATCCCTCACCCGTATCCCTGACACTCATCTTCACGACTTCCTGTGTTGGTTCAGAGTGATTACCGTTATTCAATACGTCGGCACTGACATAAACCATTCCTCCTTCAGACATGGCCTCGCTGGCATTTAAAAGTAGATTCCATAGTATTTGTTTTATCTGCTCAGGATCAGATTCAAGGATGATATCTTTCTTGAAGTCAACTATCACCTGTACCTTTTTTGACCAGTTCTCGCTGTTTCTGAAAAGTTCTACTGATTCAGAGGTCAGTTTGTAGAGATCGAATTTCTGTAGATTGCAGGGCTTGGGTCGGGCGAAAACAAGGAAATCACTAATCAGACGGTTCAGTCTTCCTATTTCCGTTAAAACAATACTCATCAGCCGATTATTGACATCATTTTTTTCCAGACCTTCGCTGAGCAATTGAATCGACCCGCTGATCGATGCCATAGGATTTCGAATCTCATGGGCTATCCCTGCCGCCAGTTGACCGATAAGTGCGAGATCTTCAACTTTTTTCATCTCCTCTTCAATTTGTCTGACTTCCGTCATATCCTGAAAGAACAAAATCTTCCCTTTCTGTTCTTCGTTTGGAAGCTTGAGAGGTGAAATAGAGAAGCTGAGAAAGATCCTCTTACCATCGTCTCTTACATAGGGGAGATCTATAAAAGGATGAGACGCTGGCGATTGTTGAGTTGAGTCTTTACTACCGTCCAAATATTCCTCGATAAAAGGGAGTATCTCCGTGATCTGTCTACCTATAGCCCGACCGGGCTTGACTGCAAAAATATCTTCTGCGGCCGGATTGAAAAGAATTACCCTGTTCTGATTATCAATGGTGATAACGCCGGATATGATACTTCTCACTATCCTCTCATTGAGAGCCTCCAAGGTATCGATATCGTTTTGTTTGGCCTTGAGTTCAACCCGGCCTTTTCGTGCCTGTTCAGAAACAAAACTACTAAGGAAAGCGACAAGGAAAAAAGCGCCACTATTGACAATGACATTAAAGAGGGTATACAGGCCTCGGCTTTCTGTAGGGTAGAGTGTCAAAGGAGGACTGAAGGGTTGGATTAGATCATAGTAGTTCAAACCGAGTAGGAGACCATAGAGTATACTACTGCTAGAAGCTATGATCAAGCCGCCCTTGCGATAAAGGATGATGCTCGCGCTGATAATGGCGAGGAAATAGAGGAAAGAAAATATACTTTCCGTCCCTCCCGTGGCATAAACAATGGTTGTGGTAAGAACCGTATCCAGAAGAAGCTGGATATAGGCCAGTTTGATGAGGTGCTTTTTGAACCTTAGGAGAACAATGTAGATAAAGGTAGTGAAGTAGATGGTAGCTATAATGAAATAATGAAATGTTTGAATATCCCCGAAATAGGTCTTTGTCTGCTTTATCTGTATTAAGATGGATGCACCCAGAAGAAGAGAGACAAGGAAAACCCTCAGAAACATCAGTTTCTGAAGGCTTTTCGACAGTTCCAAGTTCGAAATGTGGGGCTTTGTATCGATCATGAGGAAAGAAACTATCCCATGGCAGCGGCCATTTGGAAGATAGGCAGGTACATGGCTATTACCAGTCCACCGATGGCCCCTCCGAGAAACAGCATAAGCAAGGGTTCCAGCATGGAAGTCAGGGCATCCACTGCGGAATCCACCTCGTCATCATAAAAATCGGCGATCTTGTTTAGCATGGTATCAAGGGCTCCTGTGGCTTCACCCACCGAGATCATTTGGATAACCATACCTGGGAAGATATCAGTCTCTGATAAGGGATCAGCGATGGTCTGTCCTTCTGCAATGCTGGCTCTGACCTCAAATATGATTTCTTCGAGAACGACGTTGCCCGATGTCTTGGCAACGATTTCCAAAGAATCCAATATGGGCACGCCACTCTGTATCATGGTTCCCAAAGTCCGTGAAAACCTCGCAATAGCTGTTTTCTTGAGTAGATCGCCGAATACAGGTAACTTGAGGGCAATGGTATCAGTAGTCTTTCGGCCGCCTTTGGAATTTCTATATTTTTTGAATAGGAAGATCAAAACCACCACGGCAATGATCACCCAATGAATGTTACCTTTCATGAACCGGCTCATATTCACGACCATTTGCGTGGGCCCTGGAAGGGCTGCACCAAAATCGGAAAACATCTCCTCAAAAACTGGAATGACAAAAATAAGAATCACTGAGACGACCAGAATGGCGATAGCCACCACCACCGCTGGATAGGTCATGGCCCCTTTGATACGTTTTTTCAGCGCTTCCGACTTCTCGATGTAATCTGCCAGCCGTCTCATAATAGTATCCAGGATACCGCCCACTTCACCTGCAGCAACTAGGTTTACGAAGAGAGCGTCGAAGACTTTGGGATGTTTCTTCAGTGCCTCCGCAAGGGTAGAGCCCCCTTCCACATCTTTCGTGATTTCCTTGAGGATCGCCTTGAAAGTCCTGTTTTCCATTTGCTCAGCCAAGATCGTGAGGCCTTGGACCAACGGGAGACCCGCGTCAATCATGGTGGAAAATTGTCTGGTAAAGACGACTAAGTCTTTACTCGTAACCTTCGGCTGCATGAAGGCGACATTTTCAAAGATATCCTTTGGTTTCGTCTTTATTTTGATGACGTTGAGGTTTCGTCTTTTGAGTTGGCTAAGGGCTATTCTTTCGTCGGCAGCTTCCAGTTCACCTTTGAGCTTTCTGCCTTTTTTTGTTTGTGCAACATACAAATAGATTGGCATCAGGGAGCCTCCCTTTTGGCTTTATCTATAAAGAATCAGAATAAGTTAATTATTTTAATAAATTATGTCGGGTATGTCAAGCCATCTGTGGCAGATGAGTTCTAAACGAGAGTATCCTGGATAACTGGGAAGATAGGTGTAAAAAGTCGCCTGCTTGTCTCGCATTTTGAGTGCTCGCTTCATCGTTTGTTCTTGACAACATACTCATATTCAATGTTATATGATGGCCTCAATTGTTGAAGATGGTGTATGGTGGTCCCTTCCAGTGGAGTCGTTCAGAGGTCCAGTCTGGAATAAGAAGTCTGCTTCTGTTTCGCGGAGGGCATAGACTTTTGTGGAGAGGTTACTCCTCCACACAAAGCAGCATCATGTGAGACAATTTTCAGTCTTTTATAATAGAATATCAAAAGGAGGGATTTACTGTGAATGATATTACTGCTCCTATGGGAGGGAAAGTGCTCGATGTTCTTGTCGGTGTGGGGGACTCAGTCAACGAAAATGATGAGCTACTGATACTTGAGGCCATGAAAATGGAGTTGCCTATTGTAGCGACGTCATCCGGTACGGTGAAAGAGGTAAAGTGCAACAAGGACGACGCGGTTGAAGCAGGTGCTGTTTTGATCGTGCTGGAGTAAAGACAGGTGAGATAAGCTAATATTTTACCTGCCGACAACCATCTCTGCTTACGAAGGATGTACCATTTCTTTTCTAGAGACACGATAGAGAACTCTGAGAGCGGAGAGGAGAAACAGGAATGAGAACCGGGGGGTAGTCAGAGACTCATTGCTCAACAGCAGGCCAAAGGCAAAATAACCGGTAGGGACAGGGGTGATTATCCTTTGAAGGATAGCAACAGGAAGTCCGCAGGGCTCTCTCAAGCTGCGGTCTTTTCTTTTGCTTTATCAGCCTTTTGGACCAAATAGGAAATGATTTTTCCCGAAAGGCTCATCGACAGGAGAAGGATCATCAGGACAATGAAAACGGCGACATATCGCAGGATCAGGGTCCCGAAGATCCACGTCCAGTTGTCTTTCGCAATGATAATGGAGACAGGGGTTTCATTTTTCGTAATGGTAATGGAGTGCCATTTTAGCCCTCCGTCATCTTCAATATAGGTGGAGTTCTTCCAGTTCCGGAACTTGATGTCTTTGTGCTCTTTCAGCGCCCCTTTGTAGTACTTGACGATCTCATCATGGGTAAGGGGGGTTGTCATCTCTAGGCGTGAATCGGTTTGCAGGATTACCTCTCCTTTCGGAACAGGAGCCCCAAGAAAATCCTCAGCAAAGGCAAACGAGGATAGAACAATAGAATAGACCATTAACCCAAGTATGATTTTTTTCATTTTACACCCTTCATATTTACCTGTAACTCGGAAAAGATTCATGTGATGTTTCCGGTTCAGATATTCCATCATGAGTATCTCCCCATCAGTCGAACATGGCGATAAACATGCCCGCTGCTGCGGCTGATCCGATTACGCCCGCCAAATTTGGGCCAATGGCGTGCATCAGGAGAAAGTTGCTTCGATCATATCGTGTTCCCTGTATCTGGGAGACCCTCGCGGCCATGGGTACGGCCGAGACTCCAGCGGAGCCGATGAGCGGATTCATCTTCTCTTTGACGAACAGGTTCATGATCTTGACCGTTAGGATGCCGCCCATGGTGCAGACTCCAAAGTCAATGAGGCCCAGCCCGAAAATAAGGAGGGGCTTCCAGTTCAGGAAGTTGTCCGCATGCATCGTGGCCCCAACGGAAAGCCCCAGGAAGATGGTCATGATGTTCATTAAGGAGCCTTGAGCGGTATCGGTGAGCCGGTCTACCACGCCGCATTCCTTCATCAGGTTGCCCAGCATGAACATTCCCATGAGAGGGATGACCGAGGGTACAAGGAGGGCGACAATTCCAGCCGTCACCAGGGGGAAGAGTATTTTTTCCTGTTTCGATACGGGCCGGAGTTGCCTCATTCGGATTTTCCTCTCCTTGGCCGTGGTCATGAGTCTCATGATGCCGGGTTGGATTAGGGGTACCATAGCCATATAGGAATAGGCCGCAAGGGCATTCGCCCCAAGCAACTGGGGGGCCAAGTGCTGGGTCAGGTAGATGGTCGTCGGTCCGTCGGCCCCACCAATGATACTCACAGAGGCCGCTTCCTTGAGGGTGAAACCGGCTAGGACCGTTCCGGTAAACGTGATGAACACCCCGAGCTGGGCGCCAGCGCCGACGATAAGGGTCTTAGGATTGGCGATGAGGGGACCGAAATCGGTCATAGCCCCGAGACCGAGAAAGATGATGCATGGAATGATTTCCCACTCCAGGCCGTAATGGTAAAAGACCCGCAGTAGTTGCCCATGCCCTTCGTTCCATCCCATCAGAGGGACGAGAGGAAAATTGACGATAAAAATCCCGAAACCGATGGGTAGAAGAAGGAGGGGTTCATACTCTTTTTTAATAGCCAGCCACATAAATAGGCATCCAACAGCCCACATGATGACGAGTTTCAATTGAAAATTGAATACGCCGGTGAGGTAGAACATCCCCTGGAACATATCCAAAATTTCATTTAGCGTCATGGTTCGTTACTCCAGTCATGAGTTCATAAAACACTTTTCAAAGCCTTCTATCGGTTGAAGATAATTTTAACACGGCTATAATAGAGCCACATTTTATTGTCAAGGATATTCTTATATGGCGTGCATTTCTGCACGGGAGGAGAAATCTCATTTCTTATCCTCTTGATTTCTTAAGTGCCGCAACGGTTATTGTTTTCTTCGGCTGTGTCGCGGGGATGTTGATTGGGGAGGGGGCTCAAGGGAATCTCCGATCATCGAACTCCGTATGGATACAGAAATCGTTTGACAGGCGTTCCTGTGATGAAATAGCTTTTGGGTCAAAAACCTGACTCAACGACTGGGGGAGAATCCATGCTTGACCATAAAGATATCAAACTTCTGGCCGAAAACTTCAAAAACTGGTCCGAAAAAACGGATGCAAGCCTGGCCAAACGACCGGAGCGACAAGAGGTGTTTGTCAATACCTCTGGAATTCCCATCAAAAGACTATATACTCCACTGGATCAAGAGGAGATGGCTTATGCCTCTGATATGGGGTTTCCGGGAGAATACCCTTTCACCAGGGGGGTTCAACCCACCATGTACAGAGGAAGATATTGGACTATGAGACAATATGCAGGATTTGCATCTGCTGAAGAATCCAATAAACGGTATCGGTTTCTGCTTGAACAGGGGCAGACAGGCCTATCTGTCGCCTTTGATCTTCCCACCCAGATAGGACACGACTCAGACCATGAAATGGCCATGGGCGAAGTGGGAAAGGTCGGTGTGGCTATCGACTCACTTAAAGACATGGAGATCCTGTTCAATGAGATTCCACTGGACAGGGTGAGTACTTCCATGACGATAAATGCGCCAGCCTCCGTTCTGTTGGCTATGTATTTAGCGGTCGCGGAACAGCAGGGGATTAAAGCTGAAAAACTGAGGGGGACCATTCAGAACGACATATTAAAGGAATATTCTTCCAGGGGAACCTATATTTTCCCTCCCCAACCCTCTATGCGGATTATTACGGACATCTTTTCTTATTGTGCTGAAAGGATTCCTCAATGGAACACGATCAGTATCAGTGGGTACCATATCAGAGAGGCAGGATCCACGGCGGTTCAGGAAATTGCATTCACCTTGGCCAACGGGATTGCCTACGTGGAGGCTGCACTCGAGGCTGGACTGGATGTGGATACGTTCGGTCCCAGGCTCTCATTCTTTTTTAATGCACACCTGGATTTTTTTGAGGAGGTGGCAAAATTCAGGGCTGCAAGGCGTCTTTGGGCCAGGATTATGAAGGAGAGGTTCAAGGCCAAAAACCCCAAATCCATGATGATTCGGTTTCACACCCAGACCGCCGGATGCACTTTGACGGCCCGACAGGCCTCAAACAACATTGTGAGAGTGGCATTACAGGCCCTGGCCGCTGTTCTGGGAGGAACTCAATCCCTCCATACCAATTCCATGGATGAAGCCCTCTGCTTGCCTTCAGAAGAGGCGGTCCAGATCGCCCTTCGGACTCAACAGTTGATTGCCTATGAATCCGGTATCTGCGATACCATAGATCCTCTGGGAGGCTCCTATTATGTGGAGGCACTCACTCAAGAGATAGACCAAAGGGCAGAGGCGTATATTAGGATAATTGATGAGATGGGCGGGGCTGCTGCGGCCATTGAGAAGGGATTTATCCAAAGGGAAATACAGGAGAGCGCCTACCAGTACCAGCGGGAAATAGAGAGCGGAAAAAGGGTTGTTGTGGGGATGAATCGGTTTGAAATGGAAGAAGAAAAGCCGATCAACCTTCTAAGGGTGGACCCGTCTGTAAGGGTTTCCCAAATAGAGAGGCTTAAAAAGCTCAGATCAGAGAGAGACAATGACCTGGTTTCCAAGATCCTCTCCGAATTAAGGAGGGTTGCTCAGGGACGCGAGAACCTGATGCCCTCGATCCTTAGCGCAGTGAAGGCCTATGCCACTTTGGGAGAGATTTGTGATGTGTTGAGGGATGTTTTTGGGGAATATCAGCATGTGAGTACGACTTGAATGGGAGAGTGGGCTATGAATATAACGAGAAAAATCAGGGTCTTGGCTGCAAAACCCGGTCTTGACGGTCATGACAGGGGTGTCAAGGTAATCGCCAGAGCACTGATGGACGCAGGAATGGAAGTGATCTATACAGGACTGAGACAGACTCCCCAACAGATTGTCGAGGCAGCGATCCAGGAAGACGTGGATGTCATTGCCATGAGCGTGCTTTCCGGCGCCCATGATTACTTGTTTCCAGAGGTTATGAACCTTTTGAAGGAAAAGGAAATCGACGATATCCTGGTTATCGGAGGAGGCATTATTCCCGATGAAGATGTCTCTGACCTGAAGGCCTGCGGAATCTCAGAGATTTTCGGGCCGGGAACCCGCACCGAGAAGATTGTCAACTATATCAAACAGAATCTTAAGAGATGAAACGTGCCCTTTCCGTATGAGCCTAACGTCTTTCAGATCTTAAAACCTACGAATATCGAATATTGAACCGCATAATGCCAAAGGAGATATTCCACCATTGTTTATCCCTTATTCGATATTCTTTCTTGAACACCATTCAGACTGTCATGCGGTTCACGTCTCTATCTGTTTTTCCAGACCGCTTTTCTCTTTTCCAAGAAGGCCTTAAGCCCTTCTTCAGCATCGTGCGTCTTCATAAGCTCATTGAGATAGATACCTTCTATGACCTTCAGGGAGGGTTCCAGATCATCCATTAATCCGGCCATGACCGCTTTTTTTGTCAGCCTCAGGACCTCGGCGCTCAGGTTTAGGTAAGGTTTTAGAAATTCATTGGTTTCTTTTTCCAAGTTGTCCTTTTTGACCACCTTGTTGATAAGCCCCATCTGTAGGGCCTCTTGGGCTGAAATAATCCTTCCCGACAGAATAAGATCCATAGCCGCCTTTCGTCCGGTGATGCGAGGCATGATCTGGGCTGCAATCGGAGGGAACACGCCTACCTGGATTTCGGGCTGTCCTAACTTGGCGCTTTCATCGGCGATGACCAGATCACAAAATATGGCCAACTCGCACCCGCCTCCCAGACAAGATCCATAGATCGAAGCCACGGTCAGGACGCCGAGTTTGTCCATGCGGCGGAACATGCCGTGAAAGTCTTCGACCATCTTCTGGACCGAGTCGCCCATATGATCCCCAACGTCGACCCCGGCGGAAAAGCATTTCCCCTTGGCATTGAAGAGGACGACCTTGAGGTCTTTCTTCCCCCGCATTCCGTCCAACGTCTGATTTATCTCCTCCATCATGGGAATGTTTAAGACATTGACCGGAGGTCTGTTTAAAGTGATGGTTCCCAGTCCGTTCTCGATACTCACTTCGATATGTTCATAAGCCATGATCATACTCCTTTCGTTTTAGCAGTTTTGACTTTCCGTTTTCTGCGGCAAGTCTATAAATAAGCCTCAATTGACCTCCGGTCACGCCAGTCTCTTCAAGGTGTTATCTATTTCGTTCATCACCGCGGGTCTGTTTTCCAAGGATTTAAGAGAAAAATCTAAAGGAATAGCGGGACATTCTGCGATGGTTTAGGGGCGTAAATCTTTGGAAATCAGACCACTGCGAAATTCGGGTGGAATTTCTTTTGAGATAACACCTTGAGGAGACCGGCATGACCTCCGAATTGGGGCAATCACAAGCGCTCATGTATGATGAGTCTCAGCTTCTTGAAGATACTAATGTTAATCCCATGTATCATATATTCACAGATCTAGTAAAAAAATGAGGCATGAGCTGTTCCCACAAGACGATATCTCAAAAAAGTTTCACTGAATCCCGCAGTGATTTGAACTTTGAGGGAGTACGCCCCGGGGTGTGCCCCCCGGGGGGTACGCCTTAGAACCTATGGCAGAATGTATAGCTCGCTTGGAAGAAACGGCCTCTTAAACCCTCAAAGTTCAGACCATCACCTCTGGCCCTTATAGATATCATCTTGAGGGAATAGTCCGTGCCTTATACACATTAATACAATCGAGTATTCCGTTAATAACCATGAATATTAGTCTAACTAAATATGTCAAGAAGAGCTAGAATGAAAAAGGCAGGCGGGCCGCTAAACCCTGCCTGCCTTGTGTGGTTCACAATGCTGGGATTATTCTTGCGGTTTCCCCATTACTTCTGCAAACATATCCTGATCCCAGCTCTTGGCTTCTGCTACATTCTGACGGAACTTGATAAAATCAATCGTATCCCGGCCTGTGATCTTCTTGGTATTGAAGGCGCCAAAACCCAGGAAGGCCTCTCCACCCATGTTGGCTGCCAGCCAGTGTCGATGCTCGTTCTTCGTAGTATCCCAGAAGAATTTCTTCTTCTGTCGGATTCCATCGATGGATTTGATCAGACATCCGGGGAATAGGTTGGTAAAAGTCCAGACAATCTTGTCTACTTCCTTGTCCAGAAGCTCAAAGTCGGCATTGGGTTGGTGTTCCTTGACAAACGCACGGGCTTCTTTGGCCTCATCGCCTGTCTTGTACTCGCCGTATACGATTTCGCCGTTTTCCACGTATTTATCCGTGATGACCATGGGGTTGCGTACCCATTGTCCATCCACCTTCAGGACCGGAACGGCCTTGGAGATCAGGTTTTTGGCTCTCATCTTGTAGGCAGACCACATCTCACAGGAGACACAGTTCCACATTGCGTCTTCGGCACTGAGGAACCAGGGCAGAAAGTCGGATGATCCCCCCACCGGAGCGGAGCCATGTCTGGGACCGGCTTGTCCAAAGATGGCCAGGTCTGAAGAGATGGCGAGATCGCATGCCATGCCGATTTCCTGTCCACCAGCCACTCTCATGCCGTTCACCCTGCAAATCACCGGCTTCTTGCACATGAGAATCGAGTCGACCATACCATTAAAGAGTTCCATGTACTGGCCGTATTCATCCGGTCGTCTACTGTAATACTCGCTGTATTCCTTAGTATTGCCGCCCGTGCAGAAGGCGTAGGGGCCGGTTGCTGTAAAAACGACGGCCACTACGCTTCTGTCAAGGGATGAGTTTTGAAAACCGGCGATGACACCCTTGACCATTTCCGTTGTATATGAATTGTACTGCTTAGGGTTGTTCAAGCGAATCCATGCGGTATAAAGTCCCTCCACAACATTTCCCTTTGGATCGACTATAGGTTTCTTTTCATAGACTACACAGGGAGCCTCGGTTCCCCAGTGTACATCCGTGTGCAATAGATGGTCTTTTTGTCCATCATCTCTTGGCATCCATTCTAAAGCCATAATACTACCCCTCCTTCTTTCTATTAGTATTTTTGAAATTGTTATAGGCCTAAAAATCGGGTGTTAAGACAATCCGCTTCATGGGCGGTGTCTTGTGGGCTTCTGCAAAGGTATCGACAATGGTACTCATGGGTCGAGTCTCCACAAACTCCTGTATATTGATCCTGCCGTTTAAAACCATATCCAGGACAATGGGGTAGTATTCGGGTAGACAACCCCAGGTCCCGATGATCTCCGCATCAAAGGCCATGAGACGGCCGATCGCATATTCTGTCTTGGCCATTCCAAAACCAACAACGATCAGTTTCGAGGTAAAACTCACCAGGGTCAGGGCGATTTCCTGACCAGGTTTGACACCCGTGACTTCAAAGATCTTCCACCCGGTACCAGGAAGTCCGTTCTCTTTGCAGAGGCCCCGAAATTCCTTGGACACGGCCTTGGCGTCTTTGTCCGTGGAGTTGATGACAAAGTCGGCACCAAAGTTAAGGGCTCGATCAAGTTTTTCCTGGTTGCGGGCAATACCCATGACCGTCTTAGCGCCAAGAGCCTTTGCGGTTTGTCCCATGTATTGACCGACACCCCCTGTAATTCCTACAATGACGACATTGTCACCCGGTTGAAGATCAGCCCTTTTTGCCGCCTGATAGGGTGTGGTGGCTGCATCGGCTACCACGGCCAGATGGGAGAGGGGAATATCCCCACGGCCCTTTACTTCACACAAATCGACGCTTGGCACCGGTATATGACTTGAAAAACCGCCATAGACACCCGTGCTGTTTCCCGGCATCTTCTGATCCAGACATCTGTTTCCTCGACTGGTTTTGCATAGAATGCACTTCCTGCACGGCATGACAGCCGGGATGATCACTTCTTTGCCCATCCATGCCTCATCCCCGGCCACGACCGTCCCTGATATTTCGTGTCCCAATGTCAGGGGTGGTTTTGAGACCGTTGGAACGCCATCATAGAAATACCCCAGGTCCGTGTGGCAGACTCCACAGCCTGCGATTTCCACCAAGACTTCACCCAGGCGTAGTTCAGGCATGGGTATTTCGGTCTTTTCAAGTATTCCCGCCGTGACCTCGCCGGTTTCCCGGTCCCGTACGGTGGGTTGAAGCATTTGCCAGGTTTGAATCTTCTCAGGTACTCCTCCCATTTTCACCCTCCTTATTCTTAAGGTTCTCTTATCGATCCACGTTTCCGTAATCCTTCAATATGCGCCTTGTCCGCCATCTTGGTAGGGTCATCCACCTGACCATGAGCGGCATCTTTGATTGGTAGGCTTCCGAACTCCATTTCAAGAGAAGTCCAATAGTTAAATCATCCCGTAACCCCCATCGACGCACAGGAGTTGACCGGTGATATAACTGCTGTCATCAGAAGCAAGGAATGTAAAGGCTGGTGTGATGTCTTCAGCTTCGGCAAACCTCTTGAGCAGAATTCGATTCATGTAGATTTCTCTGAGCTTTTCATCGGTCCTTATTTTTTCCGTCATATCTGTGGCGACGATGCCCAGGGAGATGACATTCACACAGATGTTATATCTGGCCAGTTCCCTGGCCATGGATTTGGTCATGCTGATCACTCCGCCTTTGGCCGCGCTGTAATTGATTTGTCCAATTGTACCCACCAATCCGGCCACAGAGGTGACATTGATGATTTTACCGCTGTTTTTCTCTTTCATATGGAGAGCGGCTGCCTGGGCACATAAAAAGGCTCCTTTCAGATGAATATCCACCACGGAATCCCACTGATCTTCTTCCATTTTCAGCATCATGGCGGGACGTCCAAATCCAGCATTGTTTACCAGAATATCGAGTCCGCCAAACTCATCAATTCCGGTCTGAACCAGCCGTTCTACATCCGCCTTTTTTGCCACATCAGCCTTCACCGCGATAGCCTGGCTGCCAATCTTCTCTATGGTTTCCACAACCTCAGTGGCCGCCTTCTCGTTGGATGTATAGTTGATCACCACCTTGGCCCCTTCCTGGGCATAGCCGACAGCCACAGCCTTGCCCACACCACGGCTGCTACCTGTCACAAGTGCAATTTTATCTTTAAGTTTCACAAGTTACCCCCTTCGATAATCAAAGAACATGGCATGTTTATGATTTTTGATAGCAAATATAATATAATTACATTATAGTTACAATATAGTTACAATTGCATATATTTAGTAAAGAATCGATTTTCATGTCAAGCAAAATCGATCATAGTATCATTTAGAGAGCGTTGAAAGGTGGTCTTATTAGTGTTTTTGAAGTGTATTTTTAGGGAGAAACCGGATCGAGGGACCCCGTTTTTGTGACAATGGCTGGCTTTCCTTCTCGGTCTCTATAATCCGAGGCCGCTTGATAGGCGTCCTCAGGCGCAGCATTTTCCCGTATTCGGACAGTATGCCACAGGTTGTCTCTGTAATCTAGCATACTTACAATAATAGGATCATATCCTTTTTGCGCCAATTCCACGAACAGATTCCTTGCATTTGCTTCGACTTGAAAGGCCCCGACTTGTACTGAGAAAGTGGGCTCGTCAGGAGTACGAGGGATACCTGTCTCTTCTTCTGTTTCTCCTGCAGGAGTTGTTTGAACTCCGGAAGTTGGATTTTTAGGCAGAGGTTTCGGCCTTGGTGGTCCAGGCGTTGCCTCTTGTTTTTGAGCCTGTATTCGCTCAGGAGAGGCTGAAATCCTAGACTCGTTGCGCGAGGTTTCTTTGATCAATGGATTCATGGGCTTGATTATCTTAAAGCTTGTTGGTTTTTGTCCATCTGAAAAGATGCGAATAACGTGATCTTTAAGGGACCAGCCTGAGAAGATCACTACTGCCAGCGGTAACAGGAAGAATAGAAATACGCGTTTAAGCTTGCGCAGCGACCACTCTCTTACTGACGGTACTGAAGTGTCCCCGCGGAGTTCTTCAACCGCTTTCCCGATTATTTCTACGGTAATGGTGTGCTCTCCTTCAACATAGGCAATGAGAAGGGCGCGATCACAGATTGCATTAATTCGTCTTGGGTTTCCCAGAGAATTTTCATAGACTCTCTCGAATACGCCATCGGAAAATATGACGCTGGTCTTGCCTCCGGCCACTTCCAAGCGATGTTCAATATATCCCCGTATATCTTTGGTCTCCAAGGGCTTTAGTTCATAGCGGAGAGCGATGGACGCATCAAAACTTTCCAAGAGAGGGCTGGTTAGGTTATCTTTCAATTCGGGTTGCCCCATGAGCACGATCTGAAGTAGTTTCTCCTCACCTACTTGAAGTTCCGACAGATTCAGTATCTGCTGAAGAACGGAATAAGAGAGATTTTGTGCCTCGTCGATAAGAAGAACTGCATTCCTTCCTCGGCCGACGTTTTGGAGCAAAAATTTCTTGAGAAGCAAAGTTCGGGTCTCTATGGTATCTGATTCCTCGCCAGTCTCAATACCAAACTCCTGGTTCAAGCTTTCCAGGAGTTCTATATCGGAGATAAAGGAATTGAATATGAGGGCTGTTTTGACAGCATCGTCTAATTGACTGAGAATAGTACGGCACAAAGTTGTCTTACCTGTACCGATATCTCCCGTGATGATGATAAGCCCCCTTCGTTCATTGATTCCGTGGAGCAGGCTTTCGAGGGCCTCTTTATGGTAGGTGCTCAGATAGAGGAAACGTGGGTCTGGTGTCAAGTTGAAAGGGTTTTCTCTAAGAGAAAAGAAAGAATTATACACGGCCCTGCCCTAGTGTATTGTTCCAGAGACCACTTCCATTATGTGGTCATTATTAAAGGATATTACACGTTTATCAACTTTAAGGCCTACCCTGTCAAGAGGAATCTTGGATTTCGCTCCACGGGGCCGATAGACTAACAGATCTTTGAACAGAAGACTCCTTTTCGAAAAAAAATCATCAAGTTCGGCAAGACGGGTTCATTGACGGCCATTTAGTTATGTTATATATGAATAAAATGAACGAAAATAATTGACAAATATTAAAATATAGATATAATTATATCTAATTATTTTCAATTCATTGAAGTTCTTGCTTTAAAGGGAGGGACGAAATATGAAGCACACACCCAAACCTTGGCACATAGAGAAAGGGCAATTTAGTTCAGCATGGTTCATTCATCATTCGGGATCTGAAGTCTGCATGATCCCCAGCTATACTATGTCCCAGGAAGCCAACGCCCATTTGATCGCGGCCGCCCCTGAATTGTTACAGGCCTGTGAAGAGGCGGTCAAAGACCTGGAGGCTACATCCGATGGGTGCGGAGACGAGAAATTGACCGTGGCCAAGCTGAAAACGGTTATCAAAAAGGCCACTACAGATTTTCCTGGTATTTGGGGAGGGATCAAATCGCAGATTAAGGCTTTACAGGATGACCTTCCGTTTACAGTTTTCAAGAAACAGCGAGCCAGCAGGATTGAAATCTCCAAACAGGAAATTCGTATGAAGTATGATGACAAGAAGTTTGGGACCATAGCGATTTCCAAGGGATTCATCACAAAAGATCAGCTCATTGAGGGCCTTACAAAACAAGTAGAGGAGGATCTGGCGGAAGGAAAACACAGACCAATCGGTGCGATATTGTTCGGGCTAGGCTATCTCCCTAAGGCACAAGCAATAGAAGTCCTTCAGAGCATGAATTCGGGATAAGATTAGGAGTAAAATCTCTTTAGGGCACTTGTCTGCCCTTCCACCAGCCACTTCAGAAAAGCCTTTGTCACTTGAACTCCCTTCTAGGAGGCTTTATGAGGCCTCTCGTTTAAGAGAAGGAGTCCCACTCTGACTAGGACTACCCCAAATCCACTACTATTATTGCCTATTAATACGAGACCTTTGAAAAATACTCCCTTTTGCCCAATCTCTACGTTGGGTTCGAATTCTAATCCTCGAAATACTTCAAGGTATTCCTATGGTTAGAATTCTCGCCCGTCTTGATCTTGAACAAAATTGGGCATTTTTCAAAGGTCTCAATATGTGATGGTGGATTTGGGATGTTATCTCTCCCTTACCACCTTAAGCCATGGTGCGGTATATTATTTATCCTGATCTTGTAGCCTTTGAATCCAACAATGAAATCTTACCCTAAAAAAAGTCTGTGGAACATTTCGAGCTGGAAATTGTCTAACATCAATGAATGAGAACACCAAGATCGTTGGTCGCTCAGCCAGAGAAGATGTCATATTGATTCGGGCCTTTCAGGGAGGGGACAAGGCTGTGTTTGATGAATTGGTTCTCAAGCATCAACATAAGGTGTTCAATCTATGTTTTAGGCTGTCAGGAGACTATCAGGAAGCCAATGATGCCGCCCAGGAGACATTCATAAAAGTCTATGAATCTCTAAAGAGATTCAGATTTGAATCAGCCTTTTCCACATGGCTTTATCGGATAGCTGTCAATATATGCAAGAATAAGTTTAAGTCTTTGGCGTATAGACAAATGAAAAAGACGGTCCCTCTCGATAATCCGGGTCTGTCAGAAGGCGATGACTCTGCTCTGGAGATCCGGGATGACACCCATTCTCCTGACAATGAATTAGAGAAAATGGAAAGAATGAGAGCTATTGAGGAGGCAATCAACATGTTGCCCCCGGAACAAAAAACAGTAGTTACCCTCCGTGACATTGAGGGGTTTTCATATGAGGAGATCGTCCAGATAACGGGTACGGCTCTTGGGACTGTCAAGTCAAGGCTGGCCAGAGCAAGGCTGGACCTCAGAAAAAGGCTAAGGAGCGTGATACAAGATGGACTGTAGTCATGTTAGAGAGCATTTGTCTGATTACATCGATGAGAGCCTGGAGGCAAAGACCAAGGCCCTAGTGGAGGAACATCTTTCCGCGTGTAAGGATTGCCGACAAGAGGTTGCTTCACTGAGAATGCTGATCAGTGATCTTGGTTCCATTGAAACTGTCGCGCCTCCGAAGGATTTCCTTGACCAACTCCATCAACGGATGGAGCGACACTCTGGGTTTTCCAAGATTCTAGACACCTTGTCTATTCCCATGCGGACAAAGCTGCCCATGAAACTCGCCGGTGCCGTTGTTATGGCCATTTTAGTTTTTGCCATTTTTCGGATTCAAGAAGACCAATACGACACAAAAATCGTCCCTATAGTGCAAGAACCAACCCAGTCAGAGTCTCTTCCCCCTAGAATGGCAAAAGCCCCCTTGGAGACCGGCGCGCGGGAAGATACTTACAGCTCCAGAGCTTTAAGGGAAAAGGCAGAGCCAAAACTCCAAGGCGTGCAGGTCGTGGCAGAAAGATCTGAAGCAAAACGTTTTCCGGATAACGGTGTGAAAAAGATTGCTCGTATAGAAACAAAGACAGACTCCGCCTCACCAGAAGGAGCCTGGACTGAACTGTCTCCCACGAAAACGGCCCCTCTTATGAAAGAGTCAATCCAGTCAGAGTCCTCTCCTCCCAGATTAGCAAAGGCCGTCCCTTTGGCGACCGGTACACAGGCGCAAGCTGACAATACTGGAATGCAGGCAGTTTTACAAAAGGATGAAGTAAAAAGTGTTTCGAACAACGCCGTAAAAAGAATTACTCTTACGGAGACAAAGGCAGATCACCCTTCGCGGAAAGGGGGCCCGATTGAACTGTCCCTTGTTATAGAAAGAGAGAGGCAACCTGATATCATAAGGACAGCTTCGGATATGGAAGCCCCTCAGGCCCAAGAGACGAAGATGAGAGGAAGAGTGACCATGGGAGAGCCTATTCCCACCACGCAACTGGAAATAGAAATAAGTATTGAACACCTTCTCTCACGTTTGAACGAGGTCGTAGAACGTGCCGGAGGGGAGGTTGTGTCAGTGGAATATGAAAAAGGAACCCATATCCCTCAATCCGTGTGTGTCGAAATCCCTGCCGAAAAGATTGACATATTCCAGAGCGCTCTTCAAGCGTTGGGTGAACTCCATGGTTCACCCAGTGGCCCCTTAGAGGAAGATGAAGAGGTCCTCCCCATTCGAATAAGACTCATCACTCCATAGATGGTGCGGGAAAAGCGAGCCTCGGGCCTCAAACTATGAATACGCCATACATAAGCAAGCATCTTCTGCCATAGGCCCGGGGCTTAAACCCTCAAAGCTCAGATCATGCCGGATTCAGTGGAATTTCTTTTTGAGATATCGTCTTGAGGGAATAGCCCATGCCTAATCTTATACTTGTTCCGCGAATATACGATACAGGGAACTAGGCCTCAAACAAGAACTCTGTTGGGATTCAGAAATATTCCATCCGGTTTTTGGAACTTTTTCCTCACACTCTTGTCTAAGATTATTAAAGGTAAAAAGCCGGACAAGGAGGTCAAAGAAATGAGAAACTCAAAGATATTAGTGACAGTCATGTTGTTGGCCGGGTTCCTGGTGACCGGTTCGGGTGTCTATGGGCAGTCCGAAACCGATGAGGAGAGAACCCTGTCCCCCTATTTTCTGGTGAAGAGTGATGATCCCGAAGTGGATCAGTTGCCCCTGAAATCAACTTCTTCGCAAGTCAGTATTTCAGGTGTCATCGCGGATGTTCAAGTCACTCAGGTCTACAAGAATGAAGGCCATAATACACTGGAGGCCATATATGTCTTTCCTGCATCCACTAGGGCGGCTGTCTACGGGATGAAGATGACCATAGGGGAACGAACCATTACAGCCAAAATCGCCGAACGTGAGGATGCGCGTCGTCGATACGAGGCCGCTAAAGAAGAGGGCAGGAGTGCATCCCTTTTAGAACAGCAAAGGCCAAATGTTTTCCAGATGAATGTAGGCAACATCCTTCCCTCGGATATCATCAAAGTGGAGTTGCAATACACAGAACTATTGGTTCCCACAGATGGAGTCTACGAGTTTGTCTATCCTACCGTGGTGGGGCCGCGTTATTCCGAAGAAGAGGCGAGTGATATCCATTCGGGAGAGGGGTGGATCAGTAATCCCTATCTTCATCAGGGAGGGTCGCCTACATACACCTTTGATATGTCGGTCGATCTCTCTTCAGGGCTTCCCATCCAGGAGATTACCTGTCCTTCCCATAAGGTCAATATCAATTATGATGGACCTGCCTTCTCAAGCATAAGACTGGATCCATCAGAAACAGACGGAGGAAACCGCGATTTCATCCTGAAGTATAGACTGGCAGGTGGTCAGGTTGAAACCGGTCTGCTTCTTTTCGAGGGGGAGAAGGAGAATTTTTTTCTCCTTATGATGCAGCCCCCAAAGAGGGTGCTTGAACAGCAGATTCCACCCCGGGAGTACATATTCATCGTGGATATCTCAGGCTCCATGAACGGTTTTCCTTTGGATATTTCCAAAGAGCTTCTCAAAGATCTGATCGGCAAGCTTCGCTCTACGGACCGGTTTAATGTGTTGCTTTTTGCCGGAGGTTCATCGGTCATGTCAAAGCAGTCTCTGCCGGCAACCCCGGAAAACATCCATCGGGCTATAACCATGATTGAAAGACAACACGGAGGAGGTGGCACCCAGCTCTTGCCTGCGTTGATGAGGGCGCTGACTCTTCCAAAGAACGAAGAGATTTCACGCAGTATTGTTATCGCAACGGACGGGTATGTATCTGTCGAGGAGGAAGCCTTCGACCTGATTCGCAATAATCTCGGTAAGGCCAATGTATTTCCTTTCGGGATCGGATCCAGCGTGAACCGTCACATTATCGAAGGCATGGCAAGAGTGGGCATGGGAGAGCCCTTTGTCATCACCAAACCTCAAAAGGCTGCAGAAAAGGCAGAGAAGTTCAGGGGACTCATTCAGTCTCCGGTGCTTACGAGTATAGGTGTGGATTTTGGAAAGTTTCAGACCTATGACGTAGAACCTGCCAGCATCCCTGATGTCATGGCTGATCGTCCTGTGATTGTCTTTGGAAAATGGCATGGTAAACCTCAAGGCTTGATCGAGGTGCGAGGTATTTCCGGAGAGGGTGAATTTGTAGAAAGGCTCAATGTGGCGTGAGTTAGGCCATTAAAAGCCAACTCTGCCCTGCGCTATCTCTGGGCGCGGCATCGGATTACACTCCTCGCTGATTACAGCCGACTCAGCCCTTCGGATGAGCGGATTAAAGAGGTCACAAATCTTGGTCTCACCTACAACCTCCTGACCTCCTATACCTCGTTTGTTGCCGTAGATACGCAGGTTCGGGTTGTGAATGGGAAGGCCGTGACCGTGAAGCAGCCCCTTCCCTTGCCTCAAGGTGTTTCCGACTTGGCCGTCGGGAATGGGAATCGCATGTACAAGGCAGCGGCGATGCCGACCCTCGCTGCTGACGACTCGAGGGCACTTAGAGAAATGGCCCCGGTAAAGGTATGGCAAGGGTCCTCTCAATCCGAGGTAGATAGAGAAAAGGGAGAGAAGAAGGGGATATCAGAAAAAATTCAGGTGGAGTTGAGAAAGATTGAGGTCTCAGAAGGTCTATCAGAAGCTTATGTCAAAGAAATGATCGAGAGGGCCATGCCTGCTATCCAAAATTGCGATAGATCAGGAGCAGGGGATAAGTCTATCCCAATAGGAGAGGTCGTCTTCAACCTGGTTATCGGTCCGGAGGGTAATGTCCTCAAGGTCTATATGGAAAAGGGACGAACAGCGTATGATGATTTCGAGAAATGCACAATCAAAAGTCTGAAAAAACTACGGTTTTCAGGAAAAATGGGGAGAAAAGAGGTGGACGTGAGGATTGTCCTCATTTTAAGGTAATGTTCATCAGGATTGAGGTTTCTCGCAGCTCATCTTAACCTGCTCAAGCGGGATTATAAATGGATGAGCTGCGGGGAAAAAATCCGGAGCTTCAATCCTCCTCCATCGAATCTTCTGCATTTTCTGACAATACTACATATTGATGTATTTTTCTATTGACACCCAAGATAAGGTAATATATCATCCCCTCTAATGCTTTTCGCTTCACATTAGCCTCTACCCTTTAGGGACTTTCTCACCTTCCATTTTCGGGTTTAAAAGTGGGAAGGATTTAGGAGGCTAAAGGATTTTATTGTACATCAGAAGCCAGGTTAAAGTGACCTTGTAGAACCGTCAATTCTCAGCCTAATTATTCCAAAACTATTCAGACCCCCTAACACCCTTTTATACCTACCCCCCTGAACTCATCTCCTTGTTCAGGGGGATTTTTTTGTCTTTCATTTCTTCATTTCCAAAGAAAAATTTTTAAGCCATGATAGAATATTGAAAAGGCTTTTCCGGTTAGTGAGTACTCTAATATTAAAACTTTTTGAAATGAGGAAAGGGTCATGGTGTCTTTTCGGAGTGACTGTCGGGAGGCCTTAGTTGTTTCAGGATGTTAGAGAACAGCGGAGGGGGGAGGCTTCACCCGGCTCTAACATCCTGAAATGACCAGGC
>CAZFMX010000001.1:0-125910 GCA_964520425.1 uncultured Desulfobacteraceae bacterium | reverse complement strand
CAGATGGTTTTCTTCTTTATACCATTAGGTGCGTGCAAAATTCAGGTTATAACTTGAAGAATGAGTACCTATTTCGCATTCAAAGGGGGTATGGGGATCTCTTTTCAGTTCCACCACCCAAAAGACACCCGAGCCAGTTACCACTCCCAAAGTGGATAACGTCCGACGGACAGGCACAAGAATACTCGTCGCTAGGGCAACATTGTTCGTGGGTCCGCTTCATACTATGCATAAATATGGTGCCGTTCCACGACCTCTGGATAAATGGTGGTGAACCTGAAAAGAGATCCCCATACCCCCAACGTGTCATAGAACTTGCAGAAATTATGGAAGGTCATTCTGATACACGACAGTAACTACTTTATAGGTTGAAAGAATACCCATCACATGTTAGAAAGACATCATTGGTTTATAATGATGAAAGTCTCCCATGTTTCCGGATTGAGGTTTGAGTCATAGATCGAGTTCATGGAAAAACGGCCGGGCTTAAGGCCAACCAACTGAAACGTCTCCAGAATCTTTACCGCCGCAAGATATCCGACCACGAGATTATATCCCATGACCTGACCCGCCAGTTATCTTCCCTTTCATTTGAGTTTAAACGACAGGTAGCCCTTTTAGTGACCCGACGGGGAAAGGTGGCCTATGTTATTGTTGGAGATAATAAGGGGATCGAGATCCCTGACCTTCAAAGAGTCAGGCTGGGAGTCGGCCGACTCAAGGGACTGAGGTGCATCCATACTCACCTAAACAGGGAACCCCTCTCAAAGGAAGACATCACGGACCTAGTTCTCCTGGCACTCGACCTAATGGTCTCCATCCAGGTGGATGACAAGGGAATTTCCGGCCCCATTTCCTATGCCCATATATTACCGAGAAACCATCATGACCGGGGATATCAGACCACCACCATCCTTAATATCGGGCAACTGAACACGGACTTCCTAGCACTCATCCAGTCTCTTGAAGATGAATTAACGAGAACAGATGGAAGCCAGAAGATTCATGAAAAAGAGAGGGTCGTGTTGGTTGGAGTAACTTCCGGGCCGACATGGAAGGCACAGGAATCCTTAGACGAACTTCAGGCCCTTGCCGAGTCAAACGATCTGGAAGTGGTAGATGCAGTTGTCCAACACGTCAAGAAGGGCAATCCCCGTCTATTGATCGGAAAAGGAAAACTGACCGAACTGGTCCTTCGGTGTCTTCAGATCGGTTCCAATCTGTTGGTGTTCGACAAAGAACTCACGCCGGCTCAAGTCAAAAGCCTGACAGACGCCACGGAGTTGAAGATCATCGACCGAAGCCAGCTCATCCTTGACATCTTCTCCAGAAGGGCTGTTACAAGAGAGGGGAAGATCCAGGTGGAACTGGCCCAGTTGAAGTATATGCTGCCCAGACTCGCCACAAAGAATACGGCCATGTCACGGCTTACAGGCGGCATTGGAGGACGAGGACCCGGCGAGACTAAATTGGAAATCAACCGGCGTCGAGTCAGGGAACGCATCACCCGACTCAACAGAGAGCTCAAACAGATACGACGCCAGCGCAAAGATCGACGCAGACTTAGAAACACCAAGAGACTGTCTGTCCTCTCCATTGTGGGATACACTAATGCAGGCAAATCGACCCTCCTCAATGCTTTGACCCATAGCCAAGTGACAGTGGGGAACCGCCTCTTTGAAACATTGGACCCAAGCAGCCGGCGACTTCGATTCCCCCGTGAAAGGGAAGTCATTATTACGGATACGGTCGGTTTTATTAGGGACCTTCCCGAGGATCTGATGGAGGCCTTTGCTGCGACCCTTGAGGAACTCCATGATGCCGATCTCTTGCTCCATGTGGTGGATGCAAGCAGCCCCAGAATGGAACAACAGATAAAGGCCGTGGAGACTGTTTTGGCCAATCTGGGGGTGAAGGCCATACCGTCTCTTCTTGTCTTAAACAAATGCGACCGCCTCGATCGTTCTGAGACTGCCGCCCTAACCAGAACCTCTAAAGGGATAATGATCTCTGCCCTCAATCCCAAGACCTTTTCCGGCCTCCTGGATCAAATTGAGGGGACTCTTTGGCCGCGCTTTTCCACCCCTTTGATTTCAGTTGAGAACCATCCTTTGTTATAACCAGACTTTCATACTGCGGAAGAGAATCAATGAACCGGGTTCCCTGATCAGGTCCCATCACAAGGACGGCTGTGGCAAGGGCATCCGCGTCCATGGCCTTCGTACCCATCACCGAGACGCTCGAGGTTTGTTCCGGAGAGAGGCCTGTTTTGGGATTGACGATATGGTGGAACCTCCTTTCCTGATCATAGAAATTCTCATAATCCCCTGAGGTGGCAATGGCCCCGTCGTTCATATGAACGATATCTGGATAATCCTTCCCTTTTTGGGGATCTTGAATCGCTACAGTCCACGGTCTCCTACCCTCCTTAGATCCCATGGTCCGAATATCACCACCGGCATTAATTAAATGGTTTTTGATGCCAAGGCTCGCCATCATCTCTGAGGCCTTATCCACGGCATAGCCTTTGGCAATCCCGTCCAGGGTGATTCCCATACCAGGCTTTTTAAACCAAACTCTCCGTCCTTCAAGCTCAATCTGATGGGAATCTACAAACGCCAGGGCCTCTTTGAGTTCCCTTTCCGTGGGCAGGACCTCCTTTCCATGGCCCATTTTCTCTTCGAAAAGGTCCACGACCGGCTTGACAGAAATGTCAAAACTCCCCCCTGTGAGCTGATAATAATATAGGCCTCTTGAAATCACTTCAATCATTTCAGGGGGGGCATCCTCGATAATCCCTTCACGGTTTAGACGGGCCACGGGTGTACTCTCATCAAAGCGATCCATCAGGCCAGCCAGCCTATCAATCTCTTCAACTATCCTGTCTATCGCTTCCTCGGCCTCATCCTGGGAAGTATGCATCAGGGTCATGGTCACAAAAGTCCCCATGGCCATCCGCGTCTCGGATACTCGGTGCAACTTCTTTCTGAACATACACCCATGGGATGTAACAGAAAGGATACCGACCGATGCTGTTCCCGCGACCAGTCGCCCGGAGAGTTTGATAAAGGATCTTCGATTCATTTTTCCCCTGTGCAAGTTTATCTTAGTCTCGCGTCCCAGAAATAACTCAAATAATTCTAAGCAGGTTCTATGATACGTTGGAGGCATGGGGGTCTCTTTTCAGTTTCACCACCATTTCTCCGGAGGTTGTGGAACGGCACCATAATTTTGCATATTATGAAGCAGCCCCACGAACAATGTGCCCACAGCGACGGGGATTCCTTGTGCCTGTCCACCGGACGCTGTCCTCTTTGGGGGCGGTTACAGGTTCTGGCGTCTTTTGGGTAGTGGAACTGAAAAGAGACCCCCATACCTCCATTGAATCTGCAGTGGGCACTTTTATACTCGAGCTACTTCTGAGACACAACATTAGCGTCTTCTTTGATATCTGGAGAATGGATTCGGAATCCTTCATAACTTGCAAATAACAGGGCCAGGGCCAACACCGGAAGGAAGCTGATACCATGAACCACTGCAGCATAGGAAAGCGCCGGACTCTCAGGTACGGCGAACATGGCCAGCGAGATCTGACACAGATAATGATAAGGGCCCACGTACCCAGGAGAGGAGGGCACCACCACGCTAATGGTCGTAATTACAAGGAGTATGAGACCGGCATACCAGGGGAGCTTGTATG
This sequence comes from uncultured Desulfobacteraceae bacterium, assembly GCA_964520425.1. GTDB lineage: Bacteria > Desulfobacterota > DSM-4660 > Desulfatiglandales > HGW-15 > JAFGFY01. The sequence continues at coordinate 122,210 of CAZFMX010000001.1, read as the reverse complement.
TTTCAATGAAATCAAAGGCTTGAAAACAGACATAAAACACAAAACCATAGCAGATCCAAATAGAGACAGAGAGAAGAACGACTGCGACATAATCACACCGCCGTTTCAACGGCAGGATACCTGAAAAGAAACGCTCCACACTTCTCTTGATTCTGGACCCAATTCGCTCGGGAACCGGTTTCAGAATAATGTGAAGAAACATGTCGGTTCTTTTGGGAAATTTTTTAAAGAAAACCAAGAAAACAAACAGGCCGAGGGTAGCGGTAAACATGATATATCCACTTTTGACGACCCACTCCGGAAACGGATGAATCAAAACAGTCAAGAACATGAGCACAAGCAGTGAAAACACATCGATGATACGTTCCATCACGATGGTTGCAAAAACAGACCCCGTAGGGATTTTGTGCTTTTGACTCAAAACATAGGCACGTAAAAATTCCCCCAGATGAGCAGGCATGACTATATTCGCCCCATAGCCGATCATCAGTGCGGAGAATAGACTGGGGGTATTCACGCGTTTTACGGGATCAAGCAGGTAGCGCCATCGAAAAGCACGCAGAAAGTGACTGAAAAGAATGATGAGAGTGGCAGGCAGTAAATACCAATAATTGGCGTTTCTGAGAGAATCCCACATCTGACCAAAATCGACCTCTCTAAAGGCCAGATACAGGAACAGGGCACCCACGAGCAGTCCCGCCCAAAGTTTCCAGTTCAAAGACTTGGTCAAGTTTTTAGTCCTTTAAAAGGGGTTGCATCAATTTCCTTGCCTGCGCGATGTCTTGAGTAATCTTGTCTGACAATTCTTTCACATCACTAAAATTCTTCTCATCTCTAAGTCGCTGAATAAACTTGACCTCAATCAATTTGCCAACAATATTTTCAGAAAAATCAAGCAGATGAGTCTCGATGGATAGGGCGTCATCGCCGAATGTGGGATTATATCCGATATTGGCCACGCCATAGTAGTTCTTATCATCGACCCTCACGGTGACTGCATACACCCCCCTTTTTGGGATCAATTCGTCTACAGATTTGAGGTTGGCAGTGGGAAAACCCAGAAGTCTCCCTCCCCTCCCTTTTCCTTTGATAACCGTCCCGCGGATCTGATAGTCCCGGCCCAATAACTTCTTTGCATTGACAAGGTTCCCTTGCTCAATGAATTTTCTTATGGATGTGCTTGATACCACGGTGTTATCCAGATGGATGGGACCTGTCACATGTACTCTGAAACCCAATTTGTCCCCCATCTCTCTCAGAAGAGAAACATCCCCTTGGCGCTTATACCCAAACGTGTAATCGTAGCCTACCACGATCTCTCTTATATCAAGTCTATCCATAAGGATATCGTGGACAAAATCCTCCGCTGACATGGACGCGAATTCAAGGGTAAAAGCAAGGCAGATAATGAGATCTATTCCGGTATTCGAAATCAACTCCAACTTCTGTTCAATAGGTGTGATGAGAGGAGGTCCGTTTCCCGGGCTCATGACCTTTATGGGATGCGGGTCAAAGGTCATGACAACTGATTGACCGTTGATAGCCTTTGCCCTCTCCATCACCTTATCAAAAAGGGCTAGATGCCCCTTATGAACACCATCAAAGTTTCCTATGGTCAGGACGGGATTCCTGACAGGTCCTGTCAGTTCATTGAGATCATAGACAATGTGCATTGAAAAACCTTCCCCACAGAGAAGACTCCAGGAGACCTTTGAAAAACGCCCCCTTTTTCCCAATCTCGGCGTCAGGCTCAAATTCTAATCCTCGAAATACTTAAGGGTATTCCTGTGGTTAGAATTCTCGCCTTCCTTGACCTTGAACAAAATTGAGCATTTTTCAAAGGTCTCTCCAGAATCAAGTTGCCAAAAGCCACCATCAAATCTATTGATGACTAATGATAATTACGGATGTTATTCAATCCCTGAGCACCAGCAAGGTGTTAGATGCAAGGCACCGAGGAGTGCCGACTGAGGCGTATAAACAATACGCCGCAAGGAGAAGCGACCGAAGGCAACGCAGCAGATGACACCTTGATGGTGGATCAGGAGTTGAGTTCTATCTTGACAAAACTAAGCTTGTAATATAAGTATTTGTGAAAAAAATATCAACCCTATCCTTGCCGAAGTGGCGGAACTGGTAGACGCGCTAGGTTCAGGGTCTAGTGCCCGCAGGGGTGTGCGAGTTCGAGTCTCGCCTTCGGCACCATTTTTAGAGTATCCGTTGACATAACTCCCAACCGGAGAAGGCTTTTGAGCACTATCACGCTCAAAAGCCTTGTTTTTCGGGTCGCTCTTTCTGTCAATTTCCCATCTACTCGACCCATCACGCCGTTATGTTACCCTCCTGTGTGCTGACGAGCGGGCTTTTCATTCAGAAAATCCTGACTTATAACTCTTTTTACACTTAAAACTTGACAAAGATTCTTATTTTTGCTAAATTTAGATTATAATAATAAGTGACCATAAACCTTTAATCCGAGAGGGGGCGTATGGACGAATCATAGAGACCCAATTTCTCATGTGAGAAATTGGGCTTTTTTGTCCTGTGCCATGTTCGGGAGGGATTGATCACATGACATATACCAAAATCAGTTGGGGAGGTTTGATTTTAATCCTTGTGCTTGTATGGTTTCAACCTGCGAGGGCCTTCCAGGACGAGCCCAATGGCTTCAGGGGTATAGAGTGGGGAACAGATTATCATGAGCTCAAAGGCTTTACCAAAGTCTCTACACAGAATCCTCTTGAGTACTACACAAAAAAAAATGAAGACATGACCATGGGGGATGCCCGTCTTAAAATGGTGATCTATATTTTTTATGAAAAGAAACTCTGCGGGGGTGTACTGGATTTCAAATCCCCCCCGAACTTCCAGACTATTAAAACGGCATTGTTTAACCGGTATGGGAAAGGCTATCAGGCAAACAGGTACGATGAGAAATATAGTTGGGTCGGTACGAATGTCAATATAATCCTTGAATATGATGATATCACTGAAAAGGGAAAGGTCGTGTACTACTATATGCCCATCTATGGACAAATAAGATAAGCGAATTAAAGAGGTACAGAGCAGAAACCTCTTTCACATTTCTGAGATACCATTCTATTACCTCTACTTCCAAGCGTGACCCTCAGGCCGATGAATCGAAATCCGGCAGAAAAGCCGGTCAAACAATGAATGAGTTAGATTTACGGCTCTTCCCACTAGGGCAAACTTGCCCACTTCGTCTTAATGTCTTCCAGGTTTTTTGAAAGAGACCCGTCACTGTATGTTGAAATGCTTTTTTGAAGCATCTCTTTGGCTTCGGATATGCGATTCGCCTTCTCAAAATCGTAGTGAATCGCGTAATAAATGACCGATTTGTTCCCCTTGTTAACCGTATCATACGCATCTTTAAACCGGGAATCCGCAATATAGGCCTTGGCCAAGTACACGATGGCCCAGCTGTTGTCCGGGCGGAGGCTTAGATACTTCTCATAGTGAGGGATTGCCTTCTTGGCATTACCGGCGACCATATAGTATTCAGCGGCCAGTCGGCAATGCACATAAAGTGCATTCGGAGATGTGCAATTCTGCATCGCCTCTTCCAGGGTAGATACCGCCTCCTCTTTGCGCTCCATATCCGCCAACAAACCGACAAGGGCATCCCAGGCGTCGGGATAGGCCGGGTAACTCTGAACCGCTTCGCGATATTTGGCTATGGCGGCCTCTCCATCATTTTCCCGGAGCTTATCTGCCTCCTCTTTCACGTATTCCGCTCTGTCGAATTGTCGGCGGTTTTTCAGTGCCAGTTGGGCAATACGTTGAAGATCCTTGGAGCCGGAGTTGGCATAATACTCTAAACCGGCATATCCGTAATGGCCTTCTATTCGATCAAAGGGCTTTTCCTTCCTCGAATCCAAAACCGCTTTTCCGTTTCCGTACTCTCTTTCAACAATGATTTGAGTCGGGGCTTCCTCACCTGAGTCTAGCATTAAAAGTTCCACTATCGTTTCACCCACATCAATGATGGGGGCATTCGCTTCGTACCGCGAGCTGAAGAGAATAAACATCTTTCCCGTAGCATCGGTTCCCGGATCGGGTGGAGGAACAATGATAGGGATCAGTGGAAAATCGGGGCCATGGATGGAGGCCACCCGATATAGACCATCAAGAGGCTGATCAGCCAAATAGAAGTACCCATCTTTGTCAGTTTTGGCCTTAATCAATCTTTGTGAGTAGTCATCTTTCACACAGGCAATCTCGATTTCAAACTCCTTACTCTGATGCCCAGCTATTCCGGGCATTCCTCCCTCCCCTTCTGGATCTCCTTCCGGCATTGTCACCTTATAACTCACGTGTCCGACCACATAGCCGGTCTCCGCGGCTAGATCCGCAAGAGGGAAAAAGAGCAGTATGGATGTGAAAAGCATTAAAACTCTCTTCATATCGTCCTCCTCATTTGCTCTTCCAAAAAGGCATCCTTCAATGCATTAGGAGAAGAGTCACAGAAATCGATCCTACCGATTCCCACATTCTGTGAATGTGTCTCAACAATCCGAACTGCAAAGCCAATTGATATATAGACTACTCGTTCTACTCCTGTCAACTCGGTAGTAATTTCTGGATGGTCTAGACACCACGATCAAAAGCCTTATTCTTCGTCCCGTTCTTCTTATCAATTTCTCATAAATTCAATCCATCAGGCCATCATGTCACCATCATGTGTGTTGAAGAGTAACCTTTTCATTCAGCAAATCCACACTTGCCACTCTTATCACACTGAAATCTTGACAAAAATTTTTGTTTTTGATAACCTGTAGATAATGCCCATAAATGGGCATGAGCCTTTAACCCAAGAGAAGTGTACGGACGAATCATAGGAACCATTTTCTCACATGAGAGATCGGTTTTTTTTTGGTCTAATCCATATTCGGGAGGGACTGATCACATGATACGTGCCAAAACCTATTTGGGAAGCATTATTTTAATCCCAGTGCTTGTCTTGGCTCAACCCGCGAGGGCTCTTCAGAATGAACCCAATGATTGCAGAGGTATAGAGTGGGGGGCAGAGTATGATGAGCTCGAAGGTTTTACTAAAGTCACTACTGAGAGTCGCCTTGACTATTACACGAAAGAAGATGAGGAGATGACTATCGGGGATGCCCCTCTTGAAAAGGTAGTTTACGTCTTTTATCATAAAAGATTTTGTGGGGCAGTGCTGAATTTCGAATCTTCCCCGAACTTCCAGATCGTTAAGACGACATTGTTTGATTGGTATGGAGAAGGCGACCAATCAAAGATAAATGACGACAGATATAGATGGTCCGGCACGGATGTCATCATAACCCTTGAATATGACGATGTCACCCAAAAGGGAAAGGTCACATACTACTACACGCCCATCCACGAAAAAAAGCAAAGAGCGGATGATAGACGAAGGAAAATGTCACCCAAAAGGGGGAGCTAACACACCCCTATAAGCCCATCTACGATCAAAAAGCGGATCAAAAACGTAAAAACTAGAAGCGAGACCTTTGAAAAACGGTCAATTTTATTCAAGGTCAAGGAAGGTGAGAATCTTAACCCTCCCGTTGAAATAAATCAACGGGACAGGCATCAATACCTTGTAGTATTTCGAGAATTAATATTTGAGCGTGACGCAGAGATTGAGCAAAAGGGAGGGATTTTCAAAGGTCTCGAAGCGTCTTTCACGCTTTCAAAATACTTACCTGTGATACTTGGCCTCCAATCGTGATCCTCTGCCGCTGAATTGCCAAATCAGTAGGCCTTAGCAAAAACGACCCGTTGCCTGCTTGGTTTACCGGTAAAGATGCAGGTCCCTTCTCCATCTCCGGTGTCAAACGGAATGCAGCGGATACTCACCCCATACTTGTTGCTGATCTCCTCTTCCACATCAGCACTCCCGCACCAGTGCGACATGGCAAAGCCCCCATGAATCTCCGGTTTATCCCTATTCCGGGGGGTAAAATAGGCCTCAAAATCCTCTTCCGAATCAATCCGGAGGGTGTTCTCTTGTCGAAACATCAGAGCTCGATCAAACAGGTTTCTATGCATCTCTTCGAGCTGATCTACTGCTGTGGAAACAAGCTCATCCAAAGGCATACTCTTACGATTTTGGCGATCCAGGTCCCGCCGACCCACAAACACACCATTGGATGCCACATCGCGAGGGCCGATTTCCAAGACCATGGGAATCCCCTTCTTAGTCCATTCCCATGCCTTTTCTCCCCCATGAATGTCCCGTGTGTCGAATTCAACTCTGAGCTTATTGTCTCTATAGGAAATTTCTGAAAGGCGTTCACTGAGTTTTTCACAATACTCCAGGACCTCCGCACGGGTCTCCTCTTTATGAATAATCGGAAGTATGACCATATGGGAGGGTGCAACCCTCGGAGGCATGACCATGCCGTCATCATCACTATGGGTCATGATGACGCCCCCGATCAAACGGGTGGTGACGCCCCACGATGTGGTCCAAGCGTACTCTTCTGTTCCCTGGTCTGAGAGATACTTAATTTGTGCGGCTTTTGAAAAGTTCTGACCCAGAAAGTGGGATGTCCCTGCCTGTAATGCCTTTCGGTCCTGCATCATAGCCTCGATACAATAGGTTGCCTCCGCACCGGGGAACCGCTCTGATTCACTTTTTTCTCCTTTGATCACTGGCATGGCCAAGTAGTCTTCCGCAAAATCGGTGTAGACATCGAGCATCCTCATGGTCTCTTCACGTGCTTCTTCCTCCGTTGCATGGGCCGTATGCCCTTCCTGCCATAGAAACTCGGTTGTACGCAGGAAGATACGGGGCCGCATCTCCCACCGGACCACATTGGCCCACTGGTTGATAAGAATGGGCAAATCTCGGTACGACTGTACCCAATTCGCATACATCTCACCAATAATGGTCTCAGAGGTGGGACGAACCACCAGGGGCTCCTCAAGACGCGCAGCCGGGGCAGGCCGTAACTTCCCGTCCGGCCCGGTTTCAAGCCTGTGATGGGTAACGACGGCACATTCTTTGGCAAAACCCTCAACATGTTCCGCCTCTTTCTGCAGATAGCTGAGGGGGATGAATAAGGGGAAATAGGCATTTTTGTGGCCAGTCTCCTTGATCATGCCATCCAATACCCTCTGAATATTCTCCCAAAGACTGTATCCCCATGGTTTGATGACCATACAGCCCCTCACAGGAGAGCTCTGGGCCAGGTCTGCTGCCTTTATAATCTGTTGATACCATTCGGGATAATCTTCTTCACGTGTTGGTGTAATCGCAGTTTTCGTCTTCTTCGTCATTGTGTCTTGCTCCTGATAACCTATTGTATATACCCAGTGGCTTGTATCACCTATTCGCGAATCAATTAAGAAATATATTTTTGCACACCAGAATAATCGGGAATTCTTTCAAGAATGCCTAATATCAGTCCAAATAATTTTGATACGAGACACTTGGAGCCATATGCTCCGATCAAGGCCTGCTCCTTTGTGAAAAATCAGCCGAGGCAAATCATCCTCGGCTGTTCATTTATTATTAACGCCTTTTTCTCACTTCCTCAACTTTTTTATGCTTTCTCCTAATGTCGTGTCTCAGAAATATCTTACATAATTTTTGCAAGTTCTATGACACGTTGGGGGTATGGGGGTCTCTTTTCAGTTTCACCACCATTTCTCCATAGATCGTGGAACGACCATTCGACAGGCTCATGGTCCTGAGCAACGTCGAAGGACACCATAATTTTGCTTATTATGAAGCAGCCCCACGAACAATGTACCCACAGCAACGGGCATTCCTTGTGCCTGTCCACTGGAGTTGTCCTCTTTGGGGGCGGGAACAGGCTTGGACGTTTTCCATGCCCCCTTTGAATTTATGCGGCAAGTAAATATTATTCAAGTTCATTCTGAGACACGACACTACGTTAAGCTTTGCATACAATCCTATTGTCTTTTTCACCAGAATCATACCCGCTGTGCTCTTGCTGGCTCCAAATACACCGATCAACGAAAAAGTTAAACATCCGCTTGTCAAGGCCTTACTTGTAGCGATAGAGGGATGTCAATATATCAGAATATCTTCGAGCTCCAGCCTTTTTCTTGCTTGAGGGAATTCTGCCGGAAAGCCCATTGGAAGGAGCGCCACCACATAGATATCGTCATCCCATCCGAATATCTTCCTGATTTCTGACTCGTCGATCAAACGAATCCAGCAGGTCCCTAGCCCGAAATCGAGAGCCCGTAGAACCATATGTTCAATAGCGATCGCCACGTTCGCCGCGATACGAGGACCCAGGTCATCCGTCCCAAGCGTCCTTAGGATCTCTGTCTTATCCCTAATGGTTCCGACAACCCTCTCCTCAACAGCCCCAATTCTTCCCAGATCCTGCACACCGGAAAAGCTTCCATCAATGTAACCTCGAATATCGGCACAGCAGACCATAACCACAGGAGCCTCCGCAATAAACATCTGTTTGTAAGCCGCCTGAGCCAATCGTGCCTTGATATCCGGCTCTTTGACGATTTTGAACCTCCACGGTTGTGCATTACAGCCCGAGGGAGCGAGCCTAGCCGCATGAAGCAGTTCTGTTAAAAACTCATCAGGAATCGGATCGGGTTTGTATTTCCGTATGCTCCTCCTTATTTCTATGGCTTCTTTAGTTGTTAACATACCCATGTATTCCCAATTCTCTTCTCACCGGCATAAAGTTAAGCGGCAAGAGATCAATCCTAGGGTCTGATCTAGTGTCGTGTCCCAGAAATACCTTCCATTATTTTAGCAGGCTCTATGACACGTGGGGGTATGGGGGTCTCTTTTCAGTTTCACCACCATCTATCCAGAGGTCGTGGAACGGCACCATATTTTTGCATATTATGAAGCAGCCCCACGAACAATGTACCCACAGCGACGGGAATTCCTTGTGCCTGTCCACCGAACGCTGTCCTCTTTGGGGCGGTAACAGGCTTGGGCGTATTTTGGGTTGTGGAACTGAAAAGAGACCCCCATGCCCCCTTTATATCTGTGCAGCAGGTACTTATTATTCAAGTTCATTCTGAGACACGACACTAGAGTCTCACATGTTTTGCTTAAAAACCCATAAAACGACTCGAACAACATCAACAAAGAGTATAGTCACCAATACTCCGGCAATCAACATGACATAATTGATTTCAATGCCCAGAACCTTATAGAACAAAAACCAAAAGACAAGCCCTCCGATGGAAATCCAACCGTGCCTGACACTCTCCTCTCGTATTCTCTTCTTCCAGGCTTCATCCACTTTCTATCCTCAACTTTCCATCCAAAGCCCTACATCTGCTTTTTGGGTCAAGAATTTCGCGCAGTCATCATTCGTTGCTTCCAGTCATGTCATTCCGAAACGAGGTCGATTATCAGCTCTTCAGCTTTCTGCAAACCGACTTGGGTTGTATTGATAACCAGATCATAGTATATAGGGTTATCATGGAATTCATGTCCTGAAAATAGGCGTAAGACCCGGGCTCGCTGATTTTCCATCTGTTTAATCATGGCCTTGGCCTTATCTTCCGTTAGTTTGTGGGTGTCCATGATTAAACGAATTCTACTCTTCACGTCTGCTACGAGTAAAACATGATGAACGTTGGAATAACCCTTGAGAATATATTGACCGCCCCTCCCTATGATGATGGCATTCCCCTTTTCATGAAGCTCCTCGAATATGCCACGAACTATCTTCACATAGTCCTTTTCATCCAAATGCCCGTGCCTTTCAGAGACAAAACGATCCACGGAATCTGTAGAGACCAGTCTATCAAGGAACTTCATCAATTTATTGGTTCCAGATTTTTCAAATACACGCACGCGTCCTGATGAGATCTTCCCCTTCTTTGCCACTTCCTGGATCATTCCCTCATTGACATAACGATACCCGAGCCTTTTTGCCAGTCTTTCGCCAAGAACCCAACCCCCGGCCCCGAACTGTCTTGATATGGTTATAACCGCCATGTCTTACCTCCTGTTTCAATCATAGAATGCTCAATCAAGGGAAAAGACGACAAAACTCAAGATCGCCCCGGGAATGGTGAGACCACGCCAAAGATGTTTGAGACCAATCTCAATCCTGGGTCAACTGGTCAACACTTCCCATGCAAAGGGAAAAATAAAACCCCACCTCTTCTTTAAAGAAATGGGGTTCTTGGCATTCAGTTCATGTCGCCCTCGTGATTACGGGTTCATTGGGATTGAAAACCTTAGTCCAATCTACCCGATCCAGAGCGTTCTGTCAAACCTAACTCCGCAACAGTTCTCTACATCTTTAATATTCTCCGATGGCCCGTAATAGGCGTGCCTTAGCCAAGTTATGGTCATAGAAGGCCCTGAAATAGTTTACTCTTGCCTGGCTCAGGCGGGTCTGAGCATCTAGTACTTCCGTAATAGTCGTCACCTGGGCCTTATACCTCTCCTCACTGACCCTCAGATTCTCCTCACCCTGCTCAACCGCCTTTCTTGTGGTGGGAATATTTTTCTCTGCGGTTTCCAGATCCATTAAAGCCGTCTTCAACTCGAGGTTTATGGAATCCTCTACGGCGCGCTTGTTCTCCAACAGCTCTCTCTTGAGGCTTTCCTTCTCTCTTACAGAGGAACGGGTCCTGCCCCATCCCAACTCCGACAACTTCCAAGAAAGGTCGATCCCGGCCCTGAAATCATGGGACTTGTGATATTCTGACTCCATATAGTTTCCTTCACTATCGATAGGAAATCTGAGAACACTCCCGCTAACATCGAAAGTATCCCCTAGTTTCGTGTATTGGGCTGAGAGAGAAACTGTCGGGAAATATCCACTCTTGACCAATCGGATTTGTTGATCCGCCTGGAGAATGGCAATTTCAAGGGTCTTTATCTCCGGTCGTTGTTTCAGGGCCTGCTTCAGATAGTCTTCATATTTCCCGATCTCCGGTTTATAATCCAGAATATCTTCCACATCTACCGGTGCGTTGACCTCCCTAGCCAAAATCACATTAAAGGTCGACCGAGTAACCCGTGCGCCGTTCTGAACTTTCACCAGAGTCTGTTGGGCATCGGCCCATTCCACTTCGGCCTGCAAAAGATCATTCACCGGAATCATGCCCACCTCGTAGAAGTTACGGGCCACATCCGCGTTGGATTTTCTGGATGCCACATCCTTTTCCGCCACCTCTACGACTTTGTCCGCGATGAGGATATTGAAATAGGCCTCTTTTACTCGTAACGCCAGATCCAATTTCTCCAGGGCGACCTCCACTTCGGCCCGGTCAATCCCGAGTTTCGCAAGCTCATAAGAACTGATCGAGGCGAACCCGGTAAACACCGGAACACTCGCACTTGTTACCCACTGAAACGTATCGTGAAATCCGGAAAATTCGATATAGGCGTAATTCTGGTCTATATCTCTACTGTAAGTGTAGCCATACCTGGTGTTCAGAGACGGCAGAAAATCGGATCTAGCCTGGTTTTTCACGGCCGTGGCTTGGCTGACGCCTTCCTTCTTGGCCTTAAGCGACCAATTCTTATCCAAGGCCGTGTCAATACTCTCACTCAATGTGAAGAACTCTTTCTCTTCTTGCGCAAATAGAGGACTTCGCATCATTCCAAGTAATAGAAAAACGAAAATGCTGAACACAACAATCCATCTCATACATCTCATTTTGGGTTCCTCCCCTCCTCTCGTACTGATCCGATCATTCACTGATTACGAATTCTCCACTTTCAGCCACGACTCGTCATGACTCCCTTGATCAGACTTCTTCAGCTTTCTTTATATCACAATCCAAGCCGAATGTGATCTTTCATTTGATCGACAATCGATTATCGCTCATTTTGCGCCCATATTCGTGTGGATGCTCTTATTCAAGTACACCTTGCTTTTGACAAATCCTTGTCATGTTTTTTATGCAACGTTAGGGTTAATTTCGACTATCCCGTGTGATCAGCCCGTCCCGGATCTCCACCTGACGTGGGGCACGACGGGCCAAGGCCGGATCATGTGTGATCACCAGGACCGTACGACCCTGTTCCCACAATTCCTGAAAGAGATCCATGATATCGCTTCCTGAACTGGTGTCAAGGTTGCCGGTCGGCTCGTCCGCCAGGATAATGTCGGGGTCCATGGCCAGGGCACGGGCCGTGGCCACCCGCTGCATCTGTCCCCCTGAGAGTTCAGTGGGCTTATGATCCATACGATCAGCAAGACCCACCCGATCAAAAAGCTCATGGACCCTTTCGCGACGCTTACGACGGGGCAGGCCGCTGAAGAGAAGAGGCATCTCAACATTTTCAAAAGCAGAAATCTGCGGAAGCAGGTTAAAGTTCTGGAAGATGAAGCCCACCCGACGGTTTCGGATACCTGCCAGCTCTTCCCGGCTCAAACCTGAGACCGATTCCCCCCGTAGGAAGTAGCTCCCTGATGTGGGCGTGTCGAGACACCCGATGAGGTTCATCAGGGTGCTCTTGCCGGATCCGGAGGGACCGGTTATGGCCACCATATCCCCATCCCGAACCTCCAGGTCAATACCCTTGAGGGCCTCCACCTTGATCTTGCCGGTATCGTAGACCTTGGTCAGACCTTTTAGGTCGATCACCCTACCGTTCTCAACAGGTGATTGATGCTTCTTTGAATTAAAAATCCCGTCTAAAAACATATCTCCCTCATTCGTAACGAAGCGTCTCCGCCGGATTAATGGACGCGGCACGCCTCGCGGGAAAATACCCTGCCATAAGTCCGATAAAACCCAGGATGGAGGCGGACACCAGACCGATGGATAGAGATAGCGTCGGAGTGCCAATCATGGTCAAGGCATCGTTTCCTTCTGTGGGCAACTGTTCCAGAAGAATAATAACAACCACGGCCATGATCAGCCCGGCTGCTCCTCCCAAAAGAGAATAGAGCAAAGATTCGAGAACAATAGGGCCTGTGATCCAACGCCTACGCGCGCCCAGTGCCATTTTAACCCCGATCTCCTTGGTGCGTTCTTTGACCACCGCGTACATAATGTTGGCCACTCCCACACCGCCGACTATCAGGGTGAGACCACCAATAATACCCAGAAAGAGCTGAATCCCCATCAAAATATCGCGGGTGACCTGGAATGTCTCTACCGTATTCCAGATACCGAATACCCGTTTGTCCTTCGGATCAAATCCATATTTGGCCCCCAGGGTTTTGTGCAGTTCTTCAAGTACAAATCCCATACTCTGGGGTTGGTTCGGTTTGACTATGATATTACTCAGTCTGTCCTGGCCGAAATGGGCCTTGAATGTGGTAATGGGTATGGAGATTTGATCCTCGTCCATTCCACCATAGTTCCCCATCATCATCTTGGGCATCATGACCCCGATGACCGTATAGGGAACTTTATCCAGAAGGATCTGCTTACCTATTGGATCCTTTCCATAAAAAAGCTTCTCCGTGAGTTTGTCTCCCAGAAAGGCCACTCGACGCCTCAGTCGTTCGTCCAGAGGATCGAGGAATCGCCCCCCAGGCGCAGGAATGTGGTTGCGTATCTCACCAAAACCATGGGTGACACCTTTGACCTGAGCTGTTGTGGACGTTTCACCATGGTTGACGACTACACCCCATCTTTTTATCTCACCCGCCACATCTTCCAGATTGGGAACGCGCTCTCTTAGAAGGGCAATGTCCTCTATGCGAGGCCGAATCGGCCGACCCGCGGGCAGTCCTTGCCAGATCAGGCTGGTGGTGCCGGGCCAAAAGATGGCCAGATCTTCGCCCATTCCGTACATGGCGGTGGTTAACGATATTTTGAGCCCTTCACCAAAAGCCAGAAGCAAGAGCAGAGAGAGTGAACCCCACGCGATGGAGGCCACGGTGAGGATCGCCCTCTTTTTCTGCACACGACTCGCACGCAGAAAGAGTTGAAATACCAGACCTAGCCTCGGTTTACGCATTTCTCTTACCTCACATCTTCATTGCCACCACCGGATCCAGGTTGGAAGCGGTGCGTGCGGGGAAATAACCTGAAACAAGACCGATCAAACCGAGCATCACTGCGGTGGCGGCAGCCGCGCCGGGAGAGATAGCAGGATCACCCACATAATCGGTCAAATTGAACGCAGGGAAAATCGCGCAGATTCCCAGGGTAATCAATATACCCAGGATTCCTCCCACGATGGTCAGGGCCAGTGTTTCAAACACAAACTGTCCAAGGATGAGGCGAGGTTTCGCGCCCAGGGCCATTTTGATTCCGATTTCGCGGGTCCTCTCTTCAACCACCACATTCATGATATTGGAAACACCGATTCCCCCGACAACAAGGGTCAAACATCCGACCACTCCAAGGAAGATCTTGAAGGCAAGCATAAAGGTATGGAGAAATCGAAATGTCTCAGTGGTATCCCAGAGAGCAATCGCTTGATCGTCCATGGGATCAAACCTGTGTTGAAGGGCCATGATCCGCCGCACATCATTAATCAATGCTTCGGTCTTGGTCACATCACTGGCCGAAAAGACAAAGTTGTTGATAAACCTCAGTCCGGTCATTACTTTGAGCGTGGAGGCAGGGATAAAAACTCTCCCGTTATCCGGTCCTGCGTAATTGGAATTCTGAATCTTTTCGTTGAGCACACCTATGACAAGAAAGGGGAATCCATTGAGTTGAATAGACTGCCCTATAGGAAACTCCTCACCAAAGATCTGTCCAGCCAGTTCATTTCCCAGAAAGGCCACCCTCCTTCTCTTTTCCTGGTCCAGGTGATTGATGAAGCGACCACCTGCGGCTGGAATCAGATTGCGTATTTCTCCGAAGTCAGGTTCCACTCCTGATACAGACACGGTAAGTACTTTGGCAGCGCGTTGGAGTTTAAGCCCGGCCTGATACTCCACGGAAATGGCTTTAAGCCCATAAGCCTTCTGCCGGAGAAGCTGGATATCGTCATCATCCATGAGTATGTAACGGCCCTTGGCTAATCCTTCAAAGGGCATGGAAGTTCGTGAGGGCCAGCCAATAATCACATTATTACCTATGCCCCTGTTGTTTTTTACTGTCTGCTTATGTAAGCCATCGCCAAACGCCAGTAATAGACTCACCGCAGTAGTCCCCCAGATCATGCCAAAGAGAGTCAGCAAAGTGCGCAGTTTCTGGCTGCGTGTGTCACGTACGAGTTGGCGAATGGTGTTGATCATGACAGATGAATCCTATCCCTCGATTTCTCTGGGAGGCCGCTGCACCAGTTTGTCCCCTTCTTTGACCCCTGAGATCACTTCGGTGTTCAGGCCATCGGAGAGACCGATTTTAACGGTCACTTTTCGGGGCTCCGCTTCCGGGATCTCACCTGGCAGCTCTACGAATGTTTGGGCACCATCATCCTCAAATATGATCAGGCGCTCGGGGATGAGAAGAATGTTTTTCTTCTCCCGGATGACCACATCAGCATTGGCTGAATAACCCGCACGCAGCAGCACGCCTTCGAAAGAGTCCAACTCGATCTCCACCTCGAAGAGCTTGGCATTATCACGTTCAATCGCCTGCGGGGCAATGCGGGTCAATTTGCCGGTGATGGGTTGATCAGGCAGGGCACCGATTTTTAGACGAACGGGCAGACCCATATCCAGCTTGCCCACGTCAATCTCATCCACCGTGCCCTTGAAGATCAGGTCGCTCATATCAGCCAAGGTAGCTAATTCGGTACCCGCCTGGTAGCTCGTGAGGGGAACAACCGGATCGCCGGGATCGACAAGCCGCTCGAGGAGGATTCCTGCTGCAGGAGCGCGAATGACGGTCTCCATTTTTTCCCCGCGGCCGGCAACCCGCCCCTCCTGGATGAGCTGTAGATGGTCCCGGGCACGATCCAGCTCGATCCGGGTTAGATCATAGGCCTCATGATCGGCATCCAATCTGTCTCTCGTTAAAACGCCCTGCTTCACAAGGTCTTGGGAGCGTTCCCAGTCCGCCTTGGCGCGATTGTGCGCGGATAAGGCCTTTTCAACCTGACGTTCAGCCTCCAACAATTCCGTAGGGGTGGGGTCCGGACTGATTTCAATGATGGGATCCCCGGCTTTCACCCGGTCACCCACATCAACCGGGCACCGTCTGACGATTCCAGATATCTTCGACTTGATGTGGAACTTTTGGCGGGGTTCGATCTGACCCACGGCCACAGCTTTTTCGGTGATGTCGCCCCTGGCGACATCTACAAAGGTGAACCCCCGATCGTCCGGCTGCCGGTTCTGAACCCAGGCATACCCGCCCACGACCGTTGCAGCCAGGATCACGAGAACCAGGAGTATCTTTAATATCTTGGCCATTTCCTACCTCCATCCCCTTTAAATATTCTCAGACTCTCTTTGCAGCTATAAATACAGACGAATAACTCCGAGAGTTGTTTCATTACTCTCCCCTTTTCTTCCCTATTCCTATCGGTAAAACCAGCCTAATTCTCTAAGTTCCGGAATCTTCTCATTCATCCTTTCGGCAACCCGTTCCAGATCTTCGGCCAGATCTTCAATCTCTTCTGCTTTTTCCTCAAGACGCTCGGCCTTTCTCTCCAATTTCCCGGCCTCCCATTCCATATCCTGATCAAGATCATCTCCATCGTATGAAGTGAACATCATTTTGAATACACCTCCGACCGCCTTCAAGCCCAGGCCGGCACCCTCCATACCGACTCTTGCCCCTTCATGCCCCAAATCCTTGGCCTGACTCACAATGCCCATTGTTAAGGCATAGTAGGTCGCGACGAGTCTCTGTTGATCGCTGTCAAGTTTTACAAATTCATCGTTGATATAGAGTTGACCATCCCAGGTGATTTCCACTCTGTCGCCATGAAGACCGTGGTGTGAGAGGAAGAGCGAATGATCATCGATTTCATATTGGACACCATCCGCGTGCCATTTATTCAGATCCCTCCCGGAAAAGGGGCAGTCCCGATGTTCGCCAGCGCTAACTGAACTCACAAACAAAGCCAAAAAAGCCAACATCGGCACGAGTATCACAAGTAATCCCTTTTGTTTCATATCTTGCTCCTCCATCTCTCCACATAAAAAGCCGTTGTTCTCTATCTTTCTGAAATCGTCACGCTTCCGTTTACTGTGCCAAGAGTGACGCGGCCTCCTCCTTCCTTGATCTTTCCATCGAGATGTCGCTTACTGAGTCTGCCCTGCACGGTTAAAGGGAAATCCGTACGAATCGATCCATTCACCGTGCTGGCTTCCAGGTCGGCACTCACATCTGAAGGCAACGCCAGCCGAACGCTGCCATTGACCGTCCGTATGGTAATTTCATCGCTATCTGAAAAGGAATCGACTCTCATACGAACAGAACCGTTTGTGGTTTGAACAGAAACGGTTCCTTTCATCTCAGAGCCCTCAATGCCCCCATTTGTCGTCCTTAGCTCAGCCCTTCCTTCTACGTTTTCCGCCCCTATGCCTCCATTGACTGATTTCAGATCTATATTCGTCTTTTCTGGCACCTTGATCCAATAACGCACCCATACGCCTGCGTTGGAGCCAAATGCCCAATTGAAAAAGCCATTTCTGCCGAAGCGTTTTGGGTAATCTGCTTCGACATGAATCCTGTCTGAATCATAGTCTATGACGATTTCCACTTCCTCTAATAGATCCTCCGCCTCTCGGCGATTTCCGGCTCTCACCTTTACTTCAGATACTATCTCTACTTTATCTTGACTCCATGAGGAGACTTCGATTCCGCCGTTCACGGCTCTCACAATAACATCCCCGCCTGGACTGAAATCATAGACCTTCTCAAAGTCCTTTGTTGCCGTCGAGGCGAAAGAAGATGCCGCTGCATAGAGTATAAACATACTCACAAAGAATATGGTCCATCCTTTTCTATTCATCACTCAGTCTCCTTTCATGGTCTTCGTTATCTTCTGAAGGTTTTCGTTATGAATTCGCTGGTTCATTACTGCTTATTCCCCCTATAAAACTCTATCTTTGCGAAAAGGTTACAAAAGAATGATATTGCGATGTTCTCCTGCAATTAAGTTCTCAACCGCTCTTCCCAGTCGTATTCCTTTGATGTCACAATGCTCTCCAGATTATGTAGCCTCCGCTCAAGAGTCTGTTGACGTCTTCTTATGTGATCCGACGAGGGTCTTCTGGACTGTGTATAGGTAGTACAAAATCCCTCCTCATAATGTTGGTGGGGACGGATTACGGGTTCAGATTTCATCAGGATAGCGGTCAGGAAGTAGAGGACGACCACGGGCCAGAATCCGCTGATCAGGAACAGAACAATCAGGATGGCCCGAATCCAGAAGACAGAGAAATCGAGATATTCTCCAACTCCCCTGCAAACTCCCATGATGATCCCGCTTCTGGATCGATAAAGGCCCCGGTCATAACACATATTGTGAAATTGTCTCATGATGTTTCTCCTCATCCGACTTGAGTTGTTTGTTGTGAATCCTTGGGAAGAGAGGACTTGATATGATGCAACTCGCTTTCAATATCCTCGTCCACGATCATGGCGTCCAATTCCTGCTCAATGATCACTTCTTTGCCGTAATTCACTAGGCCTGCTTCCGCCTCCATTCTCTCAATGCGATTTTCAAATTCTTCAAACTTATAGAGTGCCTCTGAGTTTTCGATTATCCGAATCTCCTCCCAGGCCTGTCTTTGACATTTTGCCTGGATACGGCGCTGGGCGAGATTGCGCTGCTTTTCACGGGCGGCACTCAGTTTGTGCTCCATTTGGACCATATCATCTTGATACTGCACCACCAGGACCTGATGTTTTCTAAGTTGCCCCTTAAGGACTTCCGCCTTTTCCTTGTACCGTTTCTTTTCAACAAGCGCGTCCCGAGCCAGATCATCCCTTCCTTTTCTCACGGCAACCGCTGCCCTCTTTTCCCAAAAGCCGGCGCGAGACTGGGCATCTAGCAACTCACGCTCAATTTTTTTGCCGGTCGCCATGTCACTGGCACAGTCTGACTTGATCTCCACAAGGGTATCTTCCATTTCACGAATCATAAGCTTGAGCATTTTAACCGGGTCTTCTGCCTTATCCAGTATGTCATTGATGTTTGAACTCACAATGTCACGAAACCGTGTAAAGACTCCCATAGCTGGCCTCCTTTGTTCTCTGTTTGCCATATACAATCGCAGGAATCGTGCCATTGATCATATAGTCCAAGAACTACTGTCAAATCAGCATGTTACATATATTCACCAGGATTACGAGATTTGGTTAAAAAGCCCATATCTGGCGAAAGAAACTAACAAGTGCCCTATTTGGCCAATGAAGAGATTTCAAAATGAAACCGATATGAAAACGCCATGTCATTTCATATCAGCAATAAGCGTGCCGTGGCTTTAATTCTTTTTATTTCAATAAGTTAACTTGATCTCCCAACTGAGGGTTGTCCGTTTTTAAGGTTATTTTGTTCGTTTTCGAACATTTTTCACTGAAGATTCACAGTGCAGAAGAAAATCAGGCTGCCGATAACTCAAAGGAGGGAAAAGGTACAATCCGAAGACAATAGGCTCTGTCTGGCCCCTTACTTGGCCTTGTCACTCAGGCTTATCTCAACGCCACCGTTGACGGTCTCGATTCTGACGTCAACGTCAGCACCACCGATCTCGCCGCACATGTCAGCGCCCACGTATTCGTGCTTATGGACCTCGAGCCCGAAGTCATTTCGGAGGGAGCCGTTGAGCGTCTCGGCGCGGACCGAGGCACTCGCCCCCGATGGTAAAATGAGTCTGATTTCTCCGTTTACCGATTCCAACTCGATACGCTCGACATTCTCCATGTCCTCGAACTCCGGACTGATAGAGCCGTTGACTGTGGATAGGCGCAGGTCTCCGCCTATATCCTTGGCGATGATATCCCCGTTGACCAACTCAGCCTGCATCCCACCTTGAACCCCGATGACAACAAGATCACCGTTGACGAGATCAATGGAATCCAGCTCGGCGTCACGCGGCACGGTCAAAGTGTATTCCACTCTATAGTGCCCGTTTCTGCCGGAGGAAAGCCAACCAAAGAAGAAACGATGATCAGGGGAATGGGTGTCAATACGGACAGAGTCTTGGCTAGCGATGATCTTGATCTCTAAGTCATCCAGCAATTCCTGGGAACTGGCGAATTTTTCTGCCTGCACCCGAACCTCTGCCTGATCCCACACCTCAATGCGAACGTCTCCGTTGACGTTCTCGAGACTGACTCGCGCCCCCCTCCCTGATACGGGATAGGTCTCTTCAAAATACTGGCTTTCTTCCGAATAAGCCCATGAATAGCCAGTCAGTGTCCAGGCGGCCCAAAGGACGCACAGAACCGCAGCAATAAAACAGGGTTTACATTTCATCATGATGCTCCTTTTTAGAGGTTGTTGCCGGAACCAGTTCCGAGCCTTGCCCATCTCTGAAAAAAGGGGCTTTTTACCATCATTCAAACACGTAGTCCTGGACAATGCCGTCCTTTATGTCAATGATCAATGTCTCTCTTGTCCTGGTGACAGTTTCTGTGTTGATAATGAAGAATACATGGCTTTCAGACTCTGTTCTGTAACTTCTCTCATATTCCCATGTTTCCTCACCATTATCAAAGGTCCTTTGCCTTGTCGGCATTCCGAATGTCTGCAACAGCCACTCTTTCGTCGTTACTCCCGGCTCGATCTTCTTTATTTGACTCTTTGATAATTCGCGTCCCGGAGATGTCTGATTCGTATATTGTCGCGTAGAAATCAAACACCCGCTAATAATAAGGCACAGACTCATTATCATAACCCATACACACACACGTCTCACGCTATACATAACAACACCCTCCGCTGATAAAAATGTTTTAGTCTCTATATTCTTTTTCCAGCTTATAGCCAGTCTCTACATTACAACACTCTGTTGTAAACGCATCACTAAACTCAGGGCTTTACCGTTTCATAATGCGTATATTTCCACTGAATGAAGAAATGGCAAGGCTGGCCCCGCCTTTGCCGACAGTCCCTCGGATTTTTTTCGGGTTGAATCTCCCTGACAGCTTAAGCTCAAAGTCAGACTCTATAGAACCACTAAACGTTTTTGCTGAAAACTCAAAGTCTGAGTCGGACGGTATAACCACTTTTGTATCTCCGCTGAATAAATCGAGTCTATAGATGCCTCCGGGGCTCAACTCTCCTCGTAACTTTACATCCCCGCTGGTGGAACTCACCTCTATTTCTTCCGAATAAGAAAATGCCTCCAGCTCAATGTCTCCACTGACGGTTCCTGCTTCTACGGAGCCCTCAATCTCCTGTATAGATATTTCTCCGGATACGCTTTCTAACTCAGCATCTCCGTGAATGTATTCCATATCGATATCACCGCTTGTGCTTTTGCATCGCACGTTACTCTCGGCAAGTCTTACCC
This sequence comes from uncultured Desulfobacteraceae bacterium, assembly GCA_964520425.1. Lineage (GTDB taxonomy): Bacteria > Desulfobacterota > DSM-4660 > Desulfatiglandales > HGW-15 > JAFGFY01. The sequence continues at coordinate 100,887 of CAZFMX010000001.1, read as the reverse complement.
GTATCTCACCACTGACAGTCTCTACATTTAGAAGGCCGCCTATCTTTCGTACTTCAACATCACCGCTTATGCTTTTCACCCTCACCGACGCTTTGGCAGGGACAACGATGTCATAAATAATGGATACAGAGCCTGATCGGAACAGACTGAATTCTCTGTCGTGCCTTGTAATGATCCGGATATTACCGTCGATTTGACGAATATGAATAGTGGCGTCATCAAGATCTCTCTCCCTTCGACCTTTTTTGATCGCCGTGATCTCAATTTCGTTTTTATCCCAGCTACTCACTGTGATGTCACCGGATATGTTTTCCAGATACACCTTGCCTGTGCTCTCCAAAGGATAGGTTTCGACAATCCTCTCTTCTGCCATCGCGAATCCAAGAGAGGGAAAACAAATCACGATACTAAGAATGGTCAGCAGTGCTATGTCACGTTTTGATCTTTTCATTAATCGTCCTCTATTTGAAGATCCCTGCAGCCCAGCAAGCTGGATTTCCGCTTCGCATTTTCAAATTTCGAAAGGAAATCACGCCTTCGGCCTGACTTCAGCTGAAAACGGGTCTTATCCAGACCGCATCATCAAGTCTTTCATTTCCCCCAAGAGTTCAAGCTTCTTCTTGTAGCAAATCAAAAGATATTCATTGACCTCTTGGTCTTCAGGATATTCGTTCATTGCTGTCCGGAAAGATTGAATCGCCTCATCAATAATCTCTAGATTCTCTTCAAATACCGCTGCAAGCTCCGGGCTGAGTTCCACATCTTGTTCTGATATCGCCTGATTCAACGCCGCTATCGCGATTTGGTAGTGGCGATCCACTTCTTCGAACTGGTCCGATGCCACCTGATCCGGAATACTCCTAACATTTTGAATAAAAGGGATACCGTAGTAGAAAAGAGTCATCAAAACCAGGCCGGCTAAAAGGCCACTCCCTGAAAAGGCCAACTCTCTGGAATACAAAGAGAACCGGAAAAACTGTCCTATTCCAATCGGCCAGCTTCTGCTTTTCCGGCCACTCCTGTGTATTTGACCTTCAATGCTTAGCCACAGGCTATCAGATGGCAGAACAGACTTCATGTTCTTGGCCTCTCCCGCAATCATCTGCATTTCATCAAGAAGCTCCTTACACGCCGGGCATTCCTTCATATGCCGTTCCAGGGCTTGAGTCTGTTCTCTACTTAGGAGCTTGTCGGTGTGATCACTTATATACCTTTGCGCCTTTGCGCATCTCATTTTCTTTTCTCCTTTAGATGATCCCTTATCCTCATCCTCGCTCTAAAGAGTTGAGATTTTGATGTGCCTTCCGACCATTTCATGACCTGCGCTATCTCACCGTGGGTGAAGCCCTGAACATCGTGAAGCAGAAACACGGCCTTCTCTTTAGGCGGCAGGGTACTTACTGCTTTTTCCATATCCAGCTTGATATGGGTATTATTTTCTTCAGCTTTATCAGGCTTGTCTATCTCATTGAGGGGAATATGCTTTCGCCTCCCAGACCTGCGGGTGAAGCTGATACATGCATTAATAGCGGTCCTGTAAACCCATGCATTAAATGCTTCCGGAGAACGGAGTTTACGGATATGTGTGAAGATTTTTATGAAAATGTCCTGAAGGAGATCCTCGGCTGAAGATAAATCTCTTGTATAACGATAAGTTAGGTTGAAGAGAGAGGATTTGTAATCTCTGTATATTTCTTCCATGGCCTTCGTGTCACCATCCTGACAACACCTAATTAAGTCAAAGAGGGACTTCTTGCGATTTGAGTCGTTGAAAGTCGTGACACCTACTTTTTCATTTTGTGAGTTCAACTTCAGGGCTGTTCGTCAGGTTCTTTTCTGAGTGATATATTATAGAGACGCTGACTCACCCAAAAGGGTTGCCAGAAAAAATTGGTAAAGAAAATCGCGCGGGTAGCGCGATTTCATATGAGACAGGTTATTGCTTTCTTGAAAATGCACAGCGAGCGCATTTCCCGTAGCTTGGCTGCGGGGTTAGCGAGCGAATTACAATAAATACTTCCTTACATTTGGGAGATTCCCTGCAGCTTGCTGCAGGGAGCTTCAATGTATTCTCGTCAGATTATGCCCTCAACCGCTGATCCCAGTCGTACTCTTTTGATGTCACGGTGCTTTCCAGATTACGTATTCGCCGTTCAAGTGTCTTTTGGCGTCTCTTTATGTAATCAGAGTCAGGTCTTCTTGTATGGGCATAGCCATCACAAAACTCCTCCTCATAATGTTGTCGGGGACGTATCACAGGTTCAGGTTTCATGATAGAACCAGCCACGAAGTAGAGGACAACTACGGGCCAGAATCCGCTGATCAAGAACAGAATAATCAGGATGACCCGAATCCAGAAGACAGAAAAATCGAAGTAATCCCCAATACCCCTGCAAACCCCCATTATGATCCCTTTTCTGGATCGATAAAGTCCTCGATCATAACAGATATTGTGAAACCGTCTCATGATGTTTCTCCTCTCTATACTACGATTCAGTCGTTTGTTGTGAGTCCTTTGAGAGAGAGGATTTGATATTTTGTAGTTCATTTTCAATATCCTCATCCACAATGAGGGCGTCCAGCTCCTGTTCAATGGTCTCTTTTCTACCGAAATTCACCAGATCAGCCTCCGCCTCCATTCTCTCGATGCGGTTTTCGTACTCTTCAAATTTGAAAAGGGCCTCGGAATTATCGATTCTCCGGATTTCTTCCTGGGCCTGTCTTTGACGTCGGGCATATATATGGCGCTGGACGAGGGTGCGCTGCTTTTCACGTACCCCACCCAGTTTCTGCTCCAGTTGGACCATATCATCTTGATACTGCGCCACCAGAACCTGATGTTCTTTGAGTTCCCTATGAAGGCTTTCCGCTTTTTCCGTGTATCGTCTCTTTTCAATAAGTGCGTCCCGAGCCAGATCGTCTCGGCCTTTACTCACGGCAAGAGTCGCCTTCCCATTCCAGTAGTCTATACGAGACTGGGTTCCCTCCAGTTCACGTTCAATCCTCTTCCCGGCCGCCATCACACCGGCGCATGCCGATTTGATCTCAACTAGAGTGTCCTCCATTTCACGAATCATCATTTTAAGCATCTTCTCCGGGTCTTCTGCCTTATCCAGCATGGAATTGATATTTGCACTTACGATGTCACGAAACCGTGTAAAGATTCCCATAGCTGACCTCCTTCTATTCCCTATTTGCCAAGATTAAAGGCAGGAATCGTGCCACTCATCCAATTATCAAAACAATGCCGTAAAGACAGCATGTTAGACGCTTTGTTTAAAAAAGCCGCATATAGCAAGAAAGACCCTCATTTGGCAAAAAAAACCAATCACTGGCGTTTTTTGCCATTTTCGCATCTGTCGACATAACCCTATTCTGATAGTCGACTATTAATCCACCGAACCGCTTTCTTTTTTCGAGTGTTCAACACTCACACGCCCCCTCTTCGGCGTATGGTCAATTTCGCCACTAATTAGTGTTTTTTCATCAGACATGGCCTCTCTTTGCCATCTCTTTTTTCTCCATCCATTTCCCGATTGCCATCAACATGTTGATTATTCAGGAAAAATAGTTTTTGGCACACTTCATGCTATTTCATGAAGTCAAATATATACTGGAGAGAAACGAATAACCTGTAACCTCTCATCTAAAGGACAAGTAAATAAGGTTGAATACTTCAACCTCCAAACAGGATAACAGAGCCAATGATTCAACCTAACCGCAAACAAGAAAGATGGAATGACACAACAATGAGCAAATGGAGGAAAAAATGAAAAGCATCTATACATCGACAAAAAAGGCAACTAGCAGAAATTCTGTCTTTAAGAATTACTTTTTCACACTCTTCTCCCTGGGAACGATTGTCTCCGGCGCTTGGGCTTGTCCTGCATCCATGGCCATTGGAGTGAGTCTGGTTCTCATTGGGACCATTTTGTTCACTGAGTCCGGTTTCCAAGTAAGATAAATTGAAACTCCAGGTGGCCACAATGGACGGGATCTATGACTGAATTACCCAAATCAGTTACTTTCCGATCCATCCTCCGCAGCCCGCAATCCATATAAGCTCTGCGGAGGACAGGCTATGGATGGACGAACCTAATGAAAAATAATGGAGACCGACCCAAAGAAAAGGAGGCCTCCAGAAAATGCTCAGGCTTCTTCCAACAGAAAAAACCAAAAAAATCTGATAACGGGTTATAGATTTAACAAGAATATGTTAACCTTGTTCATAGATATCGCGTTTCCCAACCCAAACCCCTGAACCTCGCACAAAGAGACCTCAGATCATGGCATTGTTCAGAATTCATCCCATTGTGATGGGCACAAAGGTCTTTGATAAAGGTATGATGACCTATCAATACGGTTATGGTGAATCATACACCATCCCCATCTACTCCTGGTATCTGGAAGGGGGTGATCAGAAAATTCTAGTGGACACCGGAGAGATGAGTCCAATTCAGTCCGAGGAGAGGGAAAAAGACATTGGAGGAAAAATCTATACCTTTGAGGAGGGGCTAAGGCGGTGGGGTCTTTCACCAAAGGATATTGACATAGTGATTCATACCCATCTCCACAACGACCACTGCGAAAATGACTACAAGTGTGAAAACGCGACGATTTATGTCCATGAAAAGGAACTTGAGCAGATCCATAATCCCCATCCTCTGGATATTCGTTATTTGGAGGACTACATCGAAGAGGTGGAAGAAAGGGGCCAGATCAAATCCCTCATAGGGAACACAGAGATTGTCCCGGGCGTTGAAGTGATCCATACCCCGGCCCACACGCCGGGAGGACTTACTGTCCTGGTGGAGACCGAAAAGGGTAAAGCCGCCATTACCGGTTTTTGTGTGATCATGGAAAATTTCTATCCCCCAAAGCAGATCACGGCTATGGAGATGGAAGTCATTCCCCCGGGCACCTGTGTCAATCCCTATGAGGCCTATGACATCATGATCAAGATCAAAGGGATGACCGACATCCTGATTCCGCTTCACGAACCCAAATTCGCGGCCATGGAGACAGTTGAGTGAGGAAGGCGGAAGGCTAAAGACTGAATGCTGAAGGTACAGAATACCTGGATTTTATTCCTTGCGCCCCGCGCCATACGCCTTGTACCTTACACCGTGTCCCGTAAACCTTGCCCTTAAATGTTATACCTTATATTCAGAATATCCCCATCCTGAACCACGTAGTTCTTTCCCTCCAAACGCAACCGCCCCTTTTCTCTGACACCCTTTTCAGACCCACATTCCATGAGGTCATCATAGGAAAAACACTCGGCCCGTATAAACCCTCGGGCCAAATCCGTGTGGACGGTTCCGGCCGCGTCCAGAGCAGTCTCACCCCTTTTTAGGGTCCAGGCACGCACCTCATCAGAGCCCACTGTAAAAAAACTGATGTACTCCAATGTCCCGTAGGCCATGCGAGACAGACGATCACGGGCAGACTCTGTCACCCCCATGTCTTCCATGAAGAGTGCCATTTCCTCTTCATCCAGTCGGGACAACTCCATCTCAAACTTTCCCGCAAACTCGATGATGCTATATTCTTTCTCTATCTTGTCCATTAGGGTTTGATTGTCTCCGAAATTCACTTCGTTGGAGTTCAGAACCACCATCATCGGTTTCTCGGTGAGTAATTGAAATCCGCGAATGATCTTCTGCTCATCTTTAGTTATGGGGAGCTTTCGAACAGGCTTCTCATTGTTCAACTGCTCCAAGATCCTTCGCACGATCTTTTCTTCCCTCTGTAATTGTGGTGTCTTCTTGCCGCGTTGATAGCTCTTCTCAATGCGTTCCAAGCGTCCCTCGCAAAGGGCGAGATCCGAAAACAACAACTCCTCCTCCACCCTGCTCATATCGGCCAGGGGATTTGGCGGCCCCATCAAATCGTCTCTGTAGTTACGAACCACCAAGGCCAACGCGTCCGTATTCTTCAACAGAGTAATGGACTGATCGGACAGGGCTGAGTCCTTGACCGGGTCGCGACTCACACCCACCAAATCCATCATCTCAATGGTCGCATGGATGGTCTTCCTCGGCTCATACATCTGCGAAAGACGCGTCACCCTTTCATCCGCGACAGCCACAATAGCCAGGTTCGGCTCGGCCTTTTCTGTTGCGTAGGCCTGAACATCCGCTTCAACACTGGTCAGTGCTTTGAAGATCGTTGTTTTTCCTGAATGGGATAATCCCATTAATCCTATTTTCATTTGTTTCCTCTTTCACATTTATTCAAAAACGATAATAAAAGGCATAAACGAGTATCGTGTCTTAGAAATACCTTGAATAATAAATACATACTGCACAGCTTCAAAGGGGGCATGGAGGTCTCTTTTCAGTTCCACCACCCAAAAGACGCCTGAGTCCTTAACCGCCCCCCCAAAGAGGACAACGTTTGGTGAACAGGCACAAAGAATGCCCATCGCTGTGGGTACATTGTTCGTGGGGCTGCTTCATAATATGCAAAATTATGGTGCCGTTCCACGACCTCTGGATAGATGGTGGTGAAACTGAAAAGAGATCCCCATGCCCCCAACGTATCATAGAACCTGCAAAAATTATGGAAGGTATTTCTGGGACACGACACGAGACATCCCCATATCGAATCTTCATGCCCGAGTCACAGAGAGAAAAGAAGCGGAAGGCTATCCGCTACCAGAAATCCCTCTCGCGTGGGTATGACCCGTCCTTCTTCGATCCTCACCAGCCCCGTTCCCTCCAAATCTCTCAGGACCTTTTCGCTTCTTGATCGGTCACCAAGCCGATCCAGCTCAATCCCCTCCATGGTTCTCAACCCGAGCATAAGAGACTCCAGATCCTGCTGTTCCCTAGTAAGAATCTCCTCATCGGCCACAGGCCTCCTTCTGCCAGCAAGAGCTTCACAATAATCCTCCACAGATTTGAAGTTCCACCATCGTCGATTCCTCAGGAAGGAATGGGCCGAAGGACCAAGCCCCAGGTAGGGGACATGCTGCCAGTATTTCATGTTATGGTAGCAGATGAATTCCCTCCCTTTGGCAAAATTTGAAATCTCATATTGTAAATACCCTTCCTGCTCAAGGAAGCTGGAGGTGAGAATGAACAATGCCCTCTGCGCTTCTTCATCCGGGAGATGAATATCCCCTTTGTCCCGCATCTTCCCAAATGGGGTTTCTTCTTCGATGGTTAGTTGGTAGCAGGAGAGATGTTCCGGTGAAAAATCAACAGCCTTTTTCAGGGTTTTGAACCATTGGGCTTGAGTCTGTCCCGGAAGTCCATACATCAGGTCTAATCCCATATTGCTGAAACCAAGGTCTCTGATACATCGGATCGCTTCCATGGCGTTATAGGAAGTATGGCGTCTTCCCAAGCCATGGAGTTCTTGGTCATCAAAGGACTGGACTCCGAGACTAATGCGATTCACTCCCAGACCGAGCAAATGCCCCATAAGACCTTCGGTCACGTCATCGGGATTAACCTCTACGGTCACCTCGGCTAAAGGCGAAAAAGCAAAGTGGGTGAAAAGGATCTCCATCAATCCTGACCATTGGCTTCGGCTTAAGACCGTTGGAGTGCCCCCTCCCAGGTAGAGGGAATCAAAGATGGGGAAAAGCCCTTTGTAGAGAAAAGTCTCCTTTTTAACGGCTTCTAACCATTTAGGAACAAGGGAAAGAGAAGGAATCGAGTAAAAGTCGCAGTAGAGGCACTTTGTCCGACAGAAAGGGATATGGATATAGAGACCTGAGTTCATGGGCTTAATCCTTGTCAGACTTCAAGACAGCCACAAAGGCGTTTTGGGGGATCATCACAGAGCCGACCATCTTCATCCTCTTCTTCCCTTTCTTCTGTTTTTCGAGAAGTTTTCGCTTACGTGTCACATCACCCCCATAGCACTTGGCTGTAACATCCTTTCGAAAGGGGGAAATGGTTGAACGGGAGATGATCTTTCCCCCTATGGCTCCTTGAATGGCGATCTTGAACTGATGTCTGGGGATCTCATCCTTGAGCCGGTCACACATTCGTACGCCCCATTCCCTTGCGCGATCAGCGTGAACAATGATCGAGAGTGCATCCACGGGTTCACCATTGACAAGGATGTCCAGCTTTACCAGGTTGCTCTCGCGATAGCCGATCATCTCATAATCAAATGAGCCATACCCTTGGGTGATGGTCTTCAGCTCATCGTAAAAATCAACAATCACTTCGGCCAGAGGTATATCAAAAAATATCTCGATCCGACCCGGCGTAGGGTAATTGAATCGGGAATTGACCCCGCGACGGCCTATGCACAGTTTCATCACCGCCCCCATATAGCGTTCAGGGATCAGTATATTCGCCTTGATAAAGGGTTCTGCCGTACTTGTGATAGAGCCGGGATCCGGATAGTACTGTGGATTATCCACTGTAACCGTTGTACCGTCCTGGAGAGTGAACTGATACTGAACACTGGGTACTGTCATGATAAAGGATTGATCGTATTCCGTCTCCAGCCTCTTTTGCACGATCTCCAAATGAAGGAGACCCAGGAATCCACATCGGAATCCCTGTCCAAGAGCCGCAGAGGAATCCTTCTGATAGACCAGTGCCGCATCATTGAGCTTGTATTTCTCGAGAGCCTCCACGATGGAGGGATAATCGTCAGAGGAAATAGGGTAGAGAGATGAAAAAACCACTGGTTTAACCTCTTTGAAGCCGGGCAAAGGGACTAAGGCGGGGTGGACGTCCAGCGTGATAGTATCCCCGATGCTCGTGTCACTCACTGTCTTGATACCAGAGATGATATAGCCTACCTCGCCGGCATAGAGTCCATCCCTCGGTTCTCTTCGAAGACGAAAAGCCCCAACTTCTTCTACCTTATAGGTGGCATCATTGGACATAAACCGAATGATGTCTCCGGTCCGGACCCTACCATCAAACAGACGGCAACTGATAATGACGCCCCGAAAAGAATCATAGTAGGCGTCAAAGAGCAGGGCCTTAAGAGGGCTTTCCTCTTTCCCATCAGGTCCGGGGATACGTGCCACGATTCCCTCAAGGATCTCTTCAATACCAATTCCTTCTTTGGCTGAACAGAGAATGCACGACTCCGAATCCAATCCCAGCTCGGTTTCGATCTGTTCCTTTGTTCGCTCCACATCCGCAGACGGGAGATCGATCTTGTTGATCACGGGGATAATGGTGAGATCATGCTCCATGGCCATATAGACATTGGATACGGTTTGTGCCTGTACGCCTTGGGCCGCGTCTACCAAAAGCAGCGCACCTTCACAAGAGGAGAGAGATCTGGAAACCTCGTAGGAGAAGTCCACATGTCCGGGGGTGTCTATCAGGTTGAGGACATATTCTTCTCCCGCTTTGCCGGTATAAGGGAGGGTAATGCTATTGCTCTTGATGGTGATTCCCCTTTCTCGTTCAATGTCCATGGTGTCCAGGATCTGATCGCGGAACTGACGATCACTCACCAGTCCCGCGTATTGGATCAAACGATCGGCAAGGGTTGATTTCCCATGATCGATATGAGCGATAATGCTAAAGTTGCGAATTTTTGACATGTTGTTTTCTGCTCTTTTTTATAATATTTATATTGATCCTCAGCCATTTTTTTATTCATCAATGTTCAACGACAAATGATCAGTGCTCGATGATCAGTGCTACAGCCCCATGTCTTCGTTAATCAGGACGATTTTAACTCTTCTCTTTGGAAAGCACTTTTCCGTGATGGTCCAGATGTTACAGATTCGACTGGGACTGCTGCATTCTTCACAAAAGGAGGTCTTCACACAAGGGGTCTCCTTACCCAACCTCATGGCATTGGTAGGCGCTACATAATCCTTAATACGGTCCATCGCCGTATCCAAATCGCCCACGATCTTGTTGCGTCCCATAAGAATCACGACATGCTTGGGTCCAAAGGTAATGCCTCCGACTCGATTGCCGATCATGTCCAGATTGACAAGTTGCCCATCTTCTGTGACAGCATTTGTCCCCGTAACAAAAAGATCGCAGAGGAGTGCTTTTCTACGCAATTCCATACTCTCCTCACGGGGAAGATTCTTGTTAAAGGTATCCAGCACCTCCAGTTTCGGATTATCCTTGAGGACCTGGTAAAGTCCTGTGTCCATGAAGGTCATGGATCCTCCCCATGAGACGCTCTTTGCACCAGTCTTGGGAAGAATCTCTTCCATTACAATCTTCTGAGCCTCTGCCCGATTGTCGGCTATAAAGACCTCAAAATGATTGAGCTCCAGACTCTCTTTGAGATCCTGCAAGCGTTTCATCCAGTAATGCTCTATGGGTTTCTCCATTTCATTCTCCTTCTCTATGGGGCAAGTATTTAGTATTTGCCGTCCTTTTTTGAAGACTTATTTCCTCACAGATTAGTCATACTTCTCCTCTTTTTCAAGATGCCATGCCTTTTCTGCCAACCCTTCCCCGGAAACTCCACGGATGGTAGATCAACTGACAGAAAGAAGTCAATAATATATGGGTTCAAAGGGCTGTTTTTATTGACGATAATCCTTGGCCTAGCGTCTATCCTTCTTATCTTAAGACTTGTTTTCCCGATTGCTCCGCAATGATTTATCATTACACGTCCGAAGGAGAGAAATGGGATACCTGACCAAGATCCTTGCCCAAAACATCTTTTAGTGTTTTTGTTTTTGACACACAAGGCAAGATTTTCTAGACTTTCTTCGGGAAGAATAAAGTATTGCATTTTCTTCCGGATGCCCGCAAAAGAGAGGATCTAAATGAGAGTCCGTTGTCCCGAATGCAGCACTGTATATGTGGTTGATGGTTCTGAAGCTGATTACAAAACCAGAAAGAGGGCTAAATGCTCAGGATGTCAGGCTGTTTTCTATGTCCAATTAGGACAAGAGCACCCCAAAAGAGATGAGAAGACTAGTGCAACAGCTTTTCTTCAAAGCTATTTTGAGAGACGAAATGGCAGGGATCGAAGACAAAACAAGGACCGAAGGAGGAAGATCGACATTGGGGAGCTTCCTTTTCAGCTCCCTGCCAAGGATGTCATACTGATCTATTCTGAGGAGGGTGTTCCCATGGGGTATATGAGCCATGGACAACGGAGTGGTACAGATCGGAGGATTGGCAAAGAACGTCGAATGATTGCATGAAAGGGCTCAGCTTCAGATCGATAAAAAATCACATCTTCTTTTGGAAGCCTCACCTTTAGTATAGGTTTGGCTGCCGCATAATCCACCAGAAAATGAGCGTGGAAACCGGACGGTCTGGGAAGCTGAGTATCTGGACAGCTTCAAAAGCCGTTCAAACATCAAAGGAAACCTCGGCATAAAAAAAGACAACGGAGGATGGACAAGCAACGGGGAATGCGCTTGCCCCGTTAAATCCCTTCGGGTTCGCGAAGCGTAATTTAATGGGGCGGGCTGTGTATTTTCAAAGTCTGATAGAGATTGCCGAAGAGTAGAGGACGAAAAAAGAAACCAACCTCTTTAGAGATTGGTTTCTTTAGAAAGGAGGAAAAAGCAATTCTTCCACTTACATAAGGCATTTATATTTACTGCATGATTCTTGCCAAAACAAACATGCTTTGATAAGAAATTGTAACTATTGGGTATTGTTGTCTATTCCTCGATATTACGATTTCTGGCCTATTTTTTACTTCATCTTTAAAGTACAAATCTTTTGACCGGAAAAATGTAGCTTATTCACAAGGTCTTATAACTACTTTAATTTGTTAACCAATTTCATGTTCAATTTTTTGAACCTCTGGTGGGTACTTGGTGTACTACTCACGCTGCTTTGCCCTCAACACGCAATATCGAGAGGCTAATGCTCTACATAGGGTTGTCCACTCAAAGCCTCTTCCATGTAAACGAGAGAGTCGATGATCTTTCCTTTTGGAGTGTCTGAGCTATAGATTTCTTTTAAGGCATTATAGGCCTCATACCCATCAAGCGTTGTATTGTAAAAGAAATCCTGAGCCAGTTCACTAAAGGAATCCAGGTCTTCCTGAATTCTGCATGCTTCAGTGTAGCGTTCTATCAACTCCCCAAGCATGGGATGAAACTCATGAATCAGGGAAAGATCATTTAGAAAACCATCGTCGGTCGGATCTATTTCAAGACCGTAGTTGATGAGGATCTTCAAATGATCATTCCCTTGTCTGAAGTATCGACGGAGCAATGCATAATTGGGTTTGTCGCTCCATTTCTCTCTTAGGAAGACTTCCATTACTTCATCCGAAAACTCAACCTCTCCATCAAAATAGGCGACAAGAAGCTCTTGATCTTTGTTCTCAGGAATGGCATTGTTTTCCTCTTCCACTTCATCCGGGTGATCATCAATCCATTCAAATCCTAACATGGCCAGTTCGGTCCGGTAATACTCCGGTCTTGTTCTGAAGATCTCGTTGATCCTCTCTGTTACGAGTTCATTATTAATTTTGATGATTCCATCAATAATTCTCTTTTTCTCTTTGTCTTTCATTTTCCTCTCGCTCAGGCCGAAGGGCAGTTCGTATGGGTACCTATATTTGATTATTCTTGATCGTTTCTTTTTCGGCGGTCGGTGCTTACGCCCCGCATGCTTCTCTCAGAATGCTATTATTAGACTCAAGCGAGTATAAGAGGCCAAGAGGATGTATGTCAAGGGAAAAGAAACCACTACATATGGTGTTCAGTACGCTTATCCTTGTTGGCGAAAACCGTGTCATTGAGGCTCCAGGTATGAGCAGTTTTGATCAATCTAGAGATTGACATAATTCGTTGTTTTTGCTAAAATAAGTTCATCTTAAGAAATGATTACCATCTAGTATCATGTGACAATGGAACCATTTGAAGACAGAATGGTCCGGTTCAATCCAGAGGATTGAACAGCAGTTTAAATGAAAAAGTTTTCGACTCGACCTAAGGGACGGGGAGAATGTCCAGGCTTGTCGCTAAGTAGATGATTCATGGCTTCAAAGGGCGCGCTGAGTGCCCATTCTCTCACACTTGACTGTGGGGAGGCTATTGAGATCCCGTTTCTTGTTTTAAGAGGTGGGGTCTTTTTTTTAGGTCTATCTTAATCATGGCCGTGGAACGAATCCGGATTTCCTGCAGAGTTACCGTGTTGGATACTCCAAGCAGCCTTTTTCGCTTTCGTCAGGTCCAAAGGAGGTATTCATAAGATGAAAAAGAACATCATTATAATATGCGGACTCATGTTACTTTACACGCTTCTGCCCGGTCATGCCATATCATCTTCCGTAATCGCGCGACCAGCAGATGATTATACATGGGTCGGTCCTACCGGTGATCCTTTGCCCTTCGAGAGTTTTAAAGACGCGGAGAAGTTTCTAACCGATTCCGAGGTGGCCCGATCAAAAACGCATAGGGACGGTCTTAACAAGTACAAGAAAGTCGTGTTGGACAAAGACGGAGTCTGGGTGAACAGTATTTTTCGTTGGGAAAACGTGGTTAAGCGTCCGGACTTCAACTCAGCATCATTTGGCGGACAAAACAGGCACTTTCGTGACAGCTATGAAAGCGAGCTGGCGGCATACAAGATCAACGAGATCCTCGGTCTAAACAACATCCCGCCCACAGTCTATCGAGAGGTTGAGGGTAGGTCAGGGTCCGTGCAGCTCTGGATGGAAAATACCACCAAAGAGGTGGACCGAAGAAGGAAGGGTACAGATCCCCCTGATGCCACCAGTTGGAACCGGCAATCCCACGACATGCGGGTCTTTGATAACCTCATCAACAATATTGACCGAAATCAGAACAACATCCTCATTGACAAAGATTGGAACCTTTGGTTTATCGACCACACCCGTTCCTTTGCCATGGATGAGTCTCTCCCGACGCCCGAAAAGGTGTCCCGATGCTCCAGGAACCTCTACAATGCCCTCAAGCAGATGGACGAAGGATTAGTGAGAGAAGCCCTGGTGTCCCTTCTGAGTGAAGCAGAAGTGGACGCATTCTTTGTGAGACGTGAATTACTCATCAAACTCCTTGAGGATCGGGTCGCAGAGGTGGGTGAATCCGAAGTTTTTTATGACTAAGGTGCTTTCGACCACACTCCCTCAATACAAGCCTTTCTTCTCAACCCGAGCTAGAGTGATATCGAATCTCTTATCGGTACTTGTTCTACTGATAGTGCCACCTGCTGAACAAGCTGGACCACGATCTGCCTGATCTTGATTTGAAGAGTTTATTTCCTTAATTTTTACTGAATGGCAGGCTTCTTTGGCTAGAACAGCCCTCCTTGGGTACCATAGTCTTTCTATGAGAAATCGTGGGTTAAGAAGACTCGAGGACATTTCAACGCATTATTCATCCTCTCCTGCCCCGATAAGCGATAGTACCTTTTCAACCCTGAAGAAAACAAGAAAACGTGTCTTTCCTTCCTCTTTTTCAGAGGGGTATTTCTTACTCCTCAGAGAATAAAGGAGATCTGTGTCCTGTTCTTCACGAATCTTGGTCAAAAAAAGCCTCACCCCTCTATAACCTTCGCCTTTTTCCATAAACATATAGGCCGCCCCTGCATTCAGAGTCAGATTATGATGGGTCAGGCGATCCGCCATGATAAAAGCGATGGTCTCAGGATCCATCACGTGCGGCCTGGAAAAAAGGGCTAGATCAACCTTACCGGCATCGTCTGATGTAGCCAGGATGCCTTTGCCTTCATGATTTTCAAAGTATGCTTTGAGGTCCATCTTGAATCCTCCTATCTCGAACATATTCTCATCATAATGAGTCATATCGTATCTGCAGTTCATCGAATGTTTACAATTTAAGTCTCATTAAGTGAATTTCAACAACTCTATTGTTGACAACCATCTTATAATTCTTAGTTTTTTATTAAAACAATGCAACAAAACAACCTGCCCAATTGACTGGGGCAACGAGCCGGGTTGAGATCATCATCTTATCCTGGCTTTTTTGTCATCGATTAAGGAGGCGAAAATGGATACTCAAGAAAAAAGAATATACAGGAATATCAATCCGATCCATCGCAAAGATGCTTTTACGCGAGAAAACGAGGAGGATGATATGATATTTTATTCCCTAGACAGATTTGTGAATCACCTTGATTCGCTCGCTTTATCAACTGTTGAAAAAATCATCGGTTCATTAGTAATCGAAGAAGAACCTGTTATTTTGGATCTAATGGCAGGGTGGAATTCACACATTCCCGGAACTCTGACTCCTGCCAAGGTCGTCGGTCTCGGGCTTAACAGGAACGAGCTTGAGAGAAATAAAGACCTCACAGAATGGGTTTTGCATGATATCAATCATGAATTTCACCTTCCTTTTCAGTCCGAATACTTCGATATTGTTTTAAATACTGTATCAATTGATTATATAACACGCCCCATAGATCTCTTTAGGGAAGTTGGAAGAGTCTTAAAACCGGGTGGACTTTTTCTTGTGATCTTTTCCAATAGAATGTTCCCTGAAAAGGCTGTAAAGGTTTGGCGGGAATCAAGTGAAGACGAAAGAGTGATTCTGGTTCAGGAGTTTTTTGATGAGGCTGGGATCTTTGAAAACCCATCAGTTTTTGTGTCAAAGGGAAGACCCCGTCCAAAAGACGATAAGTACGCGGAAACCGGTTTGCCCAGTGATCCTATTTATGCCGTTTATTCCGATAAAAAAGGGAGGAATTTTTTAAGGGTGAAAAGGCCTGCGATTATAAATGAGTATGTTGATGCGTTGATACCTGAAGAAGTTGAAAGAAAAAAGAAGAGAGTAAAAGAAACCCTGAAATGTCCCTATTGTGGAGAAAAAATGAAAAAATGGGCTGTTCCTGATAATCCTTTTTCGTGCACTTGGGATAATGATTTTATGTATATATGTTTTAACGACAGCTGCCGGTATTATGTAAGGGGTTGGGATCATATGAATAAAGAAGGGATCAGAGGGGTTTCATACAGACTTATGTATAACCCTGAAAAAGACTACTGTTCACCCATACCAGTGCCATCTTCAAAGTCCTTGAGAGATGGAATTATTCAGGAACAGTCATGAATGGTTTCTGAGTTTTAGAGCGATGGGATGGGGGTTCAGGTAAACCTGTTTGCGAAGGTATTCCTGCCTATATTTGTTCACATAGTGATTAATCAGCGTGATTGGTACGACTAATGGAATATACTCCCTGCGGTACTGATCAATGATGTCATTCAATTCTTTTTTTTCGTGTGTGGAAAGGTCTCTTTTGAAATATCCCATCATATGTTGCAGGACATTGGTATTCTTTTTCACGGTAGCCTTGAGTTTAAGAGATTCCATCAATAATGCTTCGTATTCATGATATACTTCGGATAACAGACGTTTTTTACCAACGGCGACAAGGCGGCCCATCAGCTCGTAATGCTTCACACTGTGAGCCATGATCAGAAGTTTATGTCGAGTGTGAAAGTCTATCATATTGACCATACTCTTTCTCAGACTCAAAGTCTCCCTCCAACTCTTGAGAGAGAAGATCCTTTCTATAAAATTCTCCCGCAATATCGGATCGTGGAGTCTTCCCTCCTCTTCAACAGGGACAAGAGGGAAATGGTTCATGAAGATTCCGGCGAATATGCCGACTCCTTTTTTATACGCCATGCCTTTATCATTGTAGACCTTAACCCTTTCCATGCCGCTACTGGGAGAGTCCTTTTTAAAAATAAAACCGCAAAGGGACTCTTTTTCAAGTTCTCTGACCCGCTTTTGAGCCCATTTTTTCATGACATTCGTGACATCCTTTCTGGTCTTTGAAGTGATCATGACAGGATTTTCCGAATCTCCCACCAACCGGAATGCTTCGCGAGGTATGGGAAAGCCGGCCTCGACCTCGGGGCAGACAGGAATATAGTCCACATACATCGAAAGAGTATCTGTCAGGAAGGGATCTTTCTTGTGGCCCCCGTCATAACGAACTCTATCGCCAAGCAGACATCGACTGATACCGATTTTTATGAGGGTTTCCATTATCAAAACTCCTTCATATGATACTGATATTCAAGAATGCTGTTGCACTATTTCCTAGAGATGGTCCTATCTTTAGTTCTCAGAAATGATTTACGTCCTATTCAATAGGAAAAATCCCATATTCAAGTAAGTCGCGAATCCTACCCACAGCCCATAAGGGAGAAGAAGGGCGGCTGCGATTTTGTTTGTCTTTCGGAAAAGGAAGATGATTGCCGCCAACGACAGGTCCAGAACAAAGATATCAAACAATGCGAGAAGAGGGGATTGAAGACTAAAGAATAGAGCTGTCCATATAAAATTGCTGATCAAATGAATAACGAGTAGAGTTACTGTCGTTTCGGGGTGATGTTTGGACTTGGTCCGCAAATACAAATAGAGGGAAGAAGCGATCATGAGATAGATCATGGTCCAAACAGGACCAAATAACCAGTTGGGTGGAGTCAGTGGAGGTTTTTTCATTCCTTCATACCAAGCGTTCATAGAGATCTCCTACTGTCATTTTCTTTCCAGTGCTTTGACCCCTTCTATGAACCACTTCGGAGGCCTTCGTCTTGTCCATTTCACAAAGTGCCGCTTCTCACCCACATAGAATTTTCGATAGGCTTCAACAGGCGCGCCCGGCACCTTGTAGGCATCGGGCATGGCCTGAACAAATTCGGTGAGACCTATATCGGCAATGGGTGGGGGTAAGAGTTCACGAGCAACGATCACCGATTGATGGTCCATAAGCCTTTGATATCGAAACAAGAACTCCTCATTTAACTGCAGCGTAAGTTTGCGCAGCCATATCCAATTTGAAAGAGAATGCGCAACCCAGAGGGTGCAGGGGTGATTCAAGTGGGTTGATTTGTAGGGTGTTTTTACGCCATTTTCATTCAGAACAGTACAGAGCATTTGAGTCCCTTCAAGGATCATTTTAACCACGTGTTGATCCGCGTGATACCTCGCGCACTTTCTTATATCATAGTCCAGGACGAAGATGTTCATATCACTCTCCTTCTTCTCGTCAACACATGGCAGCGGTAGAGGCGTGTTCCATCTCATCTACGTTTCATTTGATTTGAAGCACCTTCTTATCGTTTGAGGAAAATTGAATTGTCCATGGAAGACTCAACGATCCGTCATTCCTTTTAGTTGCCGCTCCATACACATTTTAGTGGATCACCTATTCATTTTGTGTCAACATCCACGTGATGTAAGAAGCCCTATGAATTTTTAACTCAATCGGGCCCATAATGACAGGAAAACTTTATGGAGAAATACCTTTACAAGCCCTCCGAGGCCTTTGTGGGTAAACTGGATGATATTAGAAAAACCGATCCAAAGGGTTATACCCGAATTCTGCGAGTCATAGACCGGTTGCTTGTCAATCCTGGCGATGCCGACGGTAAGATGCATGGCCAATATCACGGTAAACTGAAGAAATACGTGGGTCGCAAGGACTATCGGTTGATCTATGACTGGTGTGAGTTATGCAAAAAGGAAAACAGACGGTTGGAATCTGCTTGCGAACATTGTGAGTCTCTCCCTGATCAGAGTGTAATCTTTTTTGACCTCTACCATAAGAAGGATAGTAAGAGAGTATAAAGGTTTACAAGTCTCTCGCGGGTGGACCTGCCAGAGGCAGGTGACTCCTCAGAGGGACATCACATGGCATCTCGCAGAGATCAACCTCTTCTATTGATCGACGCAGACGGCATAAAAACGCTCCTAACCGTGGCGCTTCTGGGTGGCCACATGTTCTGCAAAAGCCGTCATATAGGATGTCACACGCTTTCTCGTGTTCTCATCCAACAGATTCCCTGATTCGTCAAAAAGGTTCATGGCTCCGCCCACGTATACCTGCTTTCCAAACCAGACCCGCATGTTGAGGACTCTAAAGACGGGCAGCCAGGCAGTTTGGGCATTAATGGTCCCATAAAAACCAAGACCCGCGCCCATGAGACCTACGGGTTTTTCTCCAAATACTCTGGCTCGATCTTGAGGTGGTCTGGAGAGCCAATCAATAGCGTTCTTGAAGACGCCTGGAATGGAGTTGTTGTACTCAGGAGTGACCAGCAGCAAAGCGTCCGCCTTCTCGATGCGGCCCTTAATTTCCTCGACGACCTCCGGAATACCTTCATTCTCCTCTACATCTCCATCATAAAAGGGAATCCCTCTGATGGATACCACATCCACCATACAACCCTCTGGCGCCGCCTCCACCGCGGCACGGAGCAGGCCCGCATTGTAGGAACCTTTTCTCAGGCTGCCTGATATACCAATAATCGTAGTCATCTTTCCTCTCCTCTATGATGCGTTGCGAACAACGAATAAGACATACTCATAATAAAATACAGAAATCAAGATGATTTGTCATTATCCTTAATCACTTGAATCATGGAATAGGTGGCATATTTTTACCCTTGGATCATAGTATATGATATCCTGCTTCGGTCAAATACTTGAGTATCGTCATAGTATGTGAAATCTCCTCTTGCTTCTCAGTTTTTACTGTTCTCTGTGTGGATTGAAATTGTGGCAGATGACGCCTCGATGTAGGATCAGGGAGAAGGCTTCCGGTTGACTAATCCAAACAGGAAGGATAAAAGCTTTTATCGGGTTTTCGGATGGGATGAACTCATTTTGAGAAAGCGAAAAAGAGATGAAAATCAATTGGTATCCAGGACATATGAAAAGGGCGCGTCGACAGATTGGTGAAATGCTGCCGAGAATTGATGTCGTCATCGAGGTCCTTGACGCTCGTCTGCCGATGGGCAGCGCCAATCCGGTTCTAAGAGAGTTGAATCGGGACAAGCCCTGTATCAAAGTCCTGAACAAAAACGATTTGGCCGATCCCGATGTGACCCAAGAATGGGTAGTTCATTTTGAAAAGGAGGACGGGATTCGCGCCTTGCCATTGGAAGCCAAAGAACCCCTTAGTGTGGCGCGTATCCCCAGACTTTGCCGAAACCTGGCACCCCGTCGCGGCAAGCCGGGAAAGCCTGTACGTACTATGGTGGTCGGCATTCCCAATGTCGGAAAATCGACCCTGATCAACACACTGGCAGGAAAACGCGTTGCCCGGGTTGGAAATAGACCCGCTTTGACCACTTGTCCACAACAGATTGATCTCCATAACCATATTCTCCTATCCGATACACCTGGTCTTCTCTGGCCGCGTCTGGACGACCAGAACGGGGCCTATCGGTTGGCGGTCAGCGGCGCCATAGGAGACAAGGCCGTCGATGATGTTGATCTGGCCCTGTTTGCAGCGGAATTTATGGCCATTCGGTATCCGGAACAAGTCATGCGCCGTTACAAGTTCAAAACAATGCCCAAGACCGCCAGCGAAACCATCGAGGAAATCGGTCGCCGGCGCGGTTGCTTGATCAGTGGTGGAGGAATCGATGTTCAAAGGTCCTCAGAGATCTTTCTACGCGAATTACGAGCCGGAAAGCTGGGCCGGGTGAGTTTCGAGAGACTCGAGGACATGTTTGTTGGGAAAACTTGAAGACCTGATCGGGATCTCTGTATTCACTGTTTCTGTGGTTATGAACCTTCAAATATCTGGCTTATGTTCCGGCACATGTGCTGCTTTTTGAGTCATGTAAGACAAGGGGGCTGTAAGAATCAGGCTGCAAGAAAAATCATCAAAGAGTATAATCTAAGGCACGAGGACGATCCTTGCAGATCTATGGAATTTTCAACATAAAGGGAGAATGATAATGGCAAAGAAAGGAGAAAATATGACTTGGATGAGATCCGTGGTTGTTTTCCTTTTCGCAGCTTGCCTTCTGATCACGGCTGTTCCCGCGTTAGTTGAAGAGGATGTGGAGATTCTAGGGGTATGTTTCCCAGCCGAAAAGGTGGTGCAAGGGAAAACTCTCAAACTCAACGGCGTGGCCTATCGAAAGGCCCTGGGGTTGGTCAAAGTCTACGTAGTGGGACTCTATTTGGAAAAAATCACCGGAGATCCTCAGGAGGTTATCACATCTGAACAAATCAAGCAGTTGTACTTTCATTACCTTACCGATAAGGCAACGGCCAAGAAGTTGAGAGAGGGGTATCTTGACTTGATGAAAGAATGCAACCCTGCGGAAATGTATGAACGCAATGAAGAGGATATTCTGCTTTATGCATCCTGGCTCGACAAAGATATGCACCCGGGGCTGACATCCGTTTCCACCTATGTGCCGGGCAAGGGCCTGACCTTGGAGTACCAGGGTGAGGAAAGGGGGACTATAGCCAACAAGGAATTCATCGAAATGTATTACCGTTACAACTTTGGAGAAAAGGCCAACAAAAAGATACGAAAGGGATTGTTGGGAAACTAGTACCGTGAATAAGAAGTCAACCACCTTCGGCTGAAGCCGAAGGCTTGAGGGGCCAAGGAGTCAAGAGGTCAAGGGGCCAAGTGAAAAAACGATTATGGTTTCCCTTGAATCCTGACTGTCTAAATAAAATCGAACTGAAGTCTTCGCCTAAAGGCGAGGGATTTTCTCCCATTCCCAGAATGGGACATTAAGAAGAGAAGTATCGTCTTGGGGAAATAGTCCATGCCTTATCACACGTCAGAATAATTGAGAATTCTATCAAGGACTTTGAGTATTAGTCTCAGAAATGATGATACGGTTTTTTACTTCAGTCCATACCGATCTCGAAGGGTACCCGACAATTCCCTGACTACCTCAAAGGCCTTTTCCACGGTTGTTTCCCCGTCCGGATTGATCAGACAGCAAGTGGCCGGGGAAAGCAGGCTCCGAGACAAGAGGAACTCCCTGTCAATGCCCTTATGATCAAGGACCGACCACACATCCTCTAGCCTTGAAATCAGGGAAGGGATGTCTTCTTTTTCAAAGGGCTCGAAATTGGTGGGGACGATGCCCCAAACGAGGGTTCCGCCACGATCCAGGAACCTCTGTACGGACTTGGCGTAGGACACAAAGATCTCGTTGTTCGTATAAATATCAAGGGATAGAATATCCAGATCCATCCCCAAGAGGAAATCCCAATCCGGATTTCCACATAGATGCACTCCTCGCGGCCTTTCAATCATGGTAAAAAACGAATCCATGTCTTCTCTGGCCGCTTGGTCTCCGTAACCCGACATGGCACTCCAGAGGAACTGAAGCCCGGGTTCATCAATAAACATAAAGGCATTGGGATTTTTCTCCTTCAGCCTTTTCAACTGAACATTCACTCTCCTGGCCATAAAATCGAGCATGACCATCCTGACAGTATCGTTGAACAGAATGGGACGATCGTTTTCATCCACAACATTAAATCCAAAGCTGATCGGACCTTCCAGTTGACCACGTATGGCGGGTCTCTTGGCGAGATCCAGATTCAAAAAACGATGGTACACAACGGAGTATGTGTCGCTTATGTCAAAGTATTCAGGATCATTAAAATGGCTCATGGTCTCTTCCAGTTCTTCCAGGAATTTATCTGTAGAGAATCTGAGAGTCTTTGCTTCCATGTTGAGTAGAATGCCTGGAAAGTGTTCCGAGGCTTGAACATACATGTCTTCATAATAATTGTAGTGAGGTAATTGCGGCCAGAAAGGGATATCCATTGAAAGGGCCACTTCAATGGCCTTGTCCACGTCTGTATGGGGCATAACGGCCATGGCCGTAGTGAGAAGGTTTCCGGGAATGGGCATAGTGTTTCCTCAAACTAGGTTGAAGGTCGAAGGCTAAAGACTGAAGCGAGGGACTGAAGAAAGTATATTCTATATGGCCTTTTTATTAAATAGTGTCCATCCAAAAACGAGGTTTTTTGGTCAAGGTCAAGGAACGCAAGGATTGTAACCACAGGAATACATTAGAGTATTTCGAGGATTACAATCTGAAGAGTGACGCAGAGATTGGCCAAAAGGGCCGTTTATGGATGGGCACTAAATAGATCACAATCCCACCTCTGCGAGGTCAGGTCCGAGATAGGCTCTTTCATTCTCTCCGAGACATCCCAGTGAAAGGCAGATAAGGGTCCATAAGTGAACGGTATGGTAGCCCCCTTTAAAATGCGTGCTCAGATCGCGAATTTGCGTATGGCAGTTATGGCATGGCGTAATACAATAATCAGCCCCCGTGTCCTTGATCTGATTGAATTTCAGTTTTCCAAAGTGACGTCTGGCTTCAGTGAGTCCAGACTGCAAATAACCTCCGCCGCCGCCGCAACAGTAATTGTTGGATCTGTTGGGATGCATGTCAATGAAATGCTCTTCACCCACAACCGATTTGACGACAAACCTTAGATCTTCCGCAACTGGATCACCAAGGGTCTTTCTCACCAATTGGCAGGGGTCATGAACCGTGAACTTCACCTTGAGATTCTTGTTCCAATCAGAGTTGACCCTCAGTTTTCCTTCCCTGATCCATTTGGCATAACACTGAATGATCGAAATAATCTCAAATTTATGAGGAATATTGAATTTCTCCAGTCCGTCCCGGACCGCAAAGAACTCGTGGCCTCATTCCGTGTTGAGCCAATACTTGCAGCCCAGGTCGTCAACGGCCTTTGCTTTGACCCTAACAATATGTTCCCACGAATCCCAATCTTCCATAAACATGCAATAGTTTTCTGCTGCCCATCCTTTTGTGCCGTAAGTCCAATCAGCCCCGACAAGATGCAGTATCTTCCATAGGGGAACCATCTCATCAGGTTCGGTTACCGGCTCCCTTGAGTTTTGATTAAGGAAGAATTCCGCTCCTTCTTTATTGACCGGGGCCTGTAGATCCTCCCAGCCCGGTTGATCCTCGCGAACTTCCTCAACCAAATCCTCAACCAAAGATTGGAATTCTTCTTCACTGACTCCCATCGCACTACAGGTGTCGTGTTTGAGGGCCATATTACACGATCCCAAGATACCTTTAGGGACCTCCTCTCTGGGCCAATTCTTTCGAACCAAACTGACTATCTGAGGGATATCCGCCTTCTTGGGGCAGGCATGGAGACACCGCTGGCACATACTGCACATCCACACCCAGGGAGTGGTCAAAACCTCCTCATCCATTCCAAGAGCAACCATCCTGACAAACTTTTTGGGGTCCATATCTTCGAGCCCGGTGGCCGGGCATTCACTCGCGCAAACCTCACACGTGAGACAGACGTCCAGAATGCCTTCAGGCAGCAATTCTCTGACCTTCTCCCTGAATTCACCTTTCAAGTCACTCAAGTTCTTCGCTTCATTCACATTCATACTTCCTTTCTCAACTTTTTCTTCGACATAAAAATGATGGCTCAATCGGCACCTAAAGTCGATAGAATTCATGAGTGTTACTTTAACCTATACTCTCTGATAGCACAGTAGAGGACCGGTACGATAAAGATACTCACGATCACGACAAGCATCCCGCCGAACGACGGGATGGCCATGGGCACCATGATATCGGAACCGCGACCCGTAGACGCGAGTACCGGCACAAGCGCCAGGATGGTTGTGGCTGTAGTCATGAGACACGGCCTCACCCTCCGCATACCGGCTTCGATGGTGGCTTCGCGGATGGTTTTGACCGATTCAGGTTTGGTCCGATCAAAAGTCTGATTGAGATAGGTCGCCATGATCACGCCGTTATCCGAGGCAATGCCGAAAAGGGCGAGGAAACCCACCCATACGGCGACACTCAGGTTGATGGGATGGACCTGAAAAAAATCCCGCATATGGCTACCGAAGACCGAAAAATTCATAAACCAGGGCTGGGCGTAGAGCCAGATGAGCATAAAGCCGCCTGCCCAGGCCACAAAGATACCGGAGAAAACGAGTAATGTTGTTGATACGGAATGGAATTGAAAATAGAGAATGAGAAAAATGGCAAAAAGCGCCAAAGGAAGGACGACCATCAGTTTCTTCTCCGATCGGACCTGATTTTCATAACTCCCGGCAAAGGTGTAGCTGACACCTGCCGGCAATTCAAATTCACCATTCTTGATCTTTTCATTTAGATAGGCCCCTGCCTGCTCCACTACATCCACCTCGGCCCAGCCTTCCCGTTTGTCAAAAAGCACATAGCCTATCAAGAAAGTGTCCTCACTCTTGATGACCTGTGGGCCGCGGACATATTTGATTTCAGCCAATTGTGCTAAGGGGATCTGCGCCCCGCCTGCTGCCGGCACAAGGATACGCCCGATGTCCTCGATGCTGTCACGCAACTCCCGCAGGTAGCGGACCCGGACCGGATAGCGTTCACGCCCTTCCACGGTTGTGGTAATTGGCCTGCCTCCGATGGCGATTTCAATGACATCCTGGACCTTTTCCAGCATGATACCGTAGCGGGCGATGGCTTCACGATCAATCTTTATCTCCAGGTAGGGCTTGCCCACGATGCGGTCCGCGATCACAGCAGAAGGCTCCACGGATGGGACCTCCTTGAGAAACCGTTCCAGTTGGAGACCCACCTTCTCAATGATCTCCAGGCTGGGACCCTTCACCTTGATTCCCATGGGGGCCCGCATGCCGCTCTGGAGCATCACGATACGCGCTGCAATGGGTTGGAGTCTCGGTGCTGAAGTGGTCCCCGGAATTTCTCCAGCCTTCACGATCCCGTCCCATATGTCATCCGGACTTTGAATCCCTTTCCACGCCTCGCGACCGGAGTTGAGATCCGACACAGTACCATCTTCTAAACGGCCTTTAAGATCGGGATCCAGGACCGGCCGCCATAAGCGAAAAGGTTTGCCGTCCTTGTCCGGGATGAGACGACCTGAATTATCCCTTGGGTATAACCCCCGCACGAAAAAGGGTTCCCCGTCAGGGGCGGATAGAGGCACTCCGTTGACGTCGCGGAAGAGATCTGTTTGATCTTCGTCGAATTTGAACGTGACCCGTCGTCCTTTTTTATCGACAACATACTTACTCTTATAATTGATGACGGTTTCAATCATTGAAATGGGGGCAGGATCAAGCGGTGTGTCAGCGCGCCCCAGTTTGCCCACAACGGATTCGATTTCTGGAATATCACGGAAAGACATGTCCTGTTTCTGCAATACGTCCAGGGCCTCACCGATGGAAGCATGGGGCATGGTGGTGGGCATATAGAGAAATGACCCCTCATCCAGCGGCGGCATGAATTCCTTGCCCAACCCGGGGAATCGATTCGCGATGGGTGACACAATCCGGCTGTTTTTAATCCCGTCAGGAAGCCATCCGAAGAAACTGTCAAAGCCCAGCCAGGTCATCCCTCCAAAAAGAAGAATGGCCAGGGGGATCATTGAAAAAAGTGTCTTGTGGTCCAGACACCAGGCCAGGATCGGTCGGTACACACGAATAAAGAACTGGATGGACAGCAACAACCCGCCAATGACCATAACAACAAAGATGAAATTACGGACAATGCCCTGTTCCGGTCCCATGGGCAGCCAGTGCTCACTCAACACAATGATAAAAAACAGGAGCACAGCGGCTACCAGCAAATAGGGAACAGCACGTTTGATGATCTGCGGAACTCGTGATTCAACCAGGTGAAAGGCGCCAACAAGAGCAAGTAAAACACCTAAAAATACATTTAGGATAAAGGCCACAATGATGCCCAACACAATCAAAGCCCAGTGGGTGATGCCCCTTAGTCTTTTGACCTTGAAGCTACTGGAAAAGAGTAGATGGGCCAGAGCCGGGATGATGGTCAGGGCGACGATGACCGAGGAAATGAGGGCGAATGTCTTAGTAAATGCCAGAGGTTTAAACAGCTTGCCTTCGGCCGCTTGCATGGTGAAGACCGGCAGAAACCCGATTACGGTGGTGGACACGGCCGTGAGTACGGCGCTCCCCACCTCAATAGAAGCGCTATAGATGACCTCGAGGCGGCTCTGGTCCGGCCCGGCCTCCTCCAGCCGCCTCACGATATTCTCACATAAGACAATGCCCATGTCCACCATGGTGCCGATGGCTATGGCAATACCTGATAAGGCCACAATGTTGGCATCCACGCCAAAAAGCTTCATGGCGACAAAACACATGAGAACGGCCAGGGGAAGCAGGCCTGCCACAAGTATGGAACTCCTCAAATGCATTAACATGAACAGGATGACAATGATGGTGACCAGGATTTCTTCTGTCAAGGCGGTATTGAGCGTTCCCAATGTCTCGTTGATCAGGGTAGTGCGGTCGTAAAAAGGGACAATGGTTACCTGACTCACAGTCCCGTCCGGAAGTGTCTTTTTGGGGAGTCCCGGCGCGATTTCGGCAATCTTTTTTTTGACATTCTTGATGGCGGCCAGCGGGTTTTCTCCATAACGCACCACAACGACACCGCCAACCACCTCAGCGCCTTCCTTGTCCAGAGCCCCCCGCCGTAATGCCGGTCCCAGGCTGACATGGGCCACGTTCTTGACGTAGACCGGCACATTGTCATTGACTTTGATGACGGCGTTTTCCAGGTCGGATAGGCTTTTCACAAAACCGATTCCACGGATGATGTACTCGGCGCGGTTGATCTCGATAGTCCTGGCCCCGACATCTTTATTGGACATCTTGACGGCACGGAAAACCTCCTCCAGTTTCACGTTCCAGGCCCGCATGGCATCGGGGTCCACGTCAATCTGATATTCCTTCACAAAACCGCCCACAGAGGCCACTTCACTCACGCCCTCCGCCCCCATCAGGGCATAGCGCACGGTCCAATCCTGTATGGAACGGAGTTCTTGCAGATCCCACCCGCCCGTTGGGTGGCCTTTGGAATCACGGCCTTCCAGTGTATACCAGTATATCTGGCCCAAGGCCGTGGCATCCGGCCCCAGCATGGGCTGAACCCCTTCCGGCAGGGTTTCGGGCGGCAGGCTGTTCAGCTTTTCGAGCACCCGGGATCTGGACCAATAAAATTCAGCATCTTCCTTGAAGATGACATAAACGATCGAGAATCCGAACATGGAATAACTGCGGATGGTCTTGACCTTGGGGACGCCCAACAGTGCCACAGTCAATGGATAGGACACCTGATCTTCCACGTCCTGAGGAGAACGCCCCATCCACTGAGTAAAAACGATCTGTTGGTTCTCTCCGATGTCGGGGATCGCGTCCACAGGCACCGGATCGCGTGGCAGGGATCCTGTGTCCCAATCAAATGGCGCAACCATGATTCCCCATGTCACAACAAGGAGTATCATCAGGATCACGACGAGTTTATTTTCCAGAAAAAACCGTATCACCCGGTCCAGAATGGAAGGTGTGGTTCCTTTATCTGTGCGAACATCATCTGCCATGGTATTCTCCTATGTTGCCAAAGCGAAGGTAGCTAAGGTTGCACCAAAGTCGCGATCTCTTCTCCGCACCGGGGCATAGCCTGTCCAAAATAGGGGTTTTGTACTTCGGATTCGTTCTGCAACCAATCGGCTCCTCTGCCTTCGAATGCCATGGGACAATGGAATTGCAGGACAGCCCGTTTCCCGCTGGTTCCGAATTGTTTGACGACCGATGTGAGGGTCTCGGAAACCAGGTAAAAGGCTTCTCGTTGCTTGTTGATATCCGAAGTCTTCTCCAGAGCTGAAGCTTGTTCGTTAAGATCTTTGAGTTCCTTCATCCAAGCCATATGGGCATTCCCACTTAATAGTTCCATATCGACTGTTCTGAGGGCGTTCAGCAGGCTCTTACTCCCCTTTCTGACCTCCTTTGCCTCATCCCGATAGAGTTCCTTTTGAATCTCAAAATAGGCGATCAAAACCCCATCGATCTGTTCCCTAAATGCCAGGGGCGCTTGTGTCTCCTGCTTTGCGGTTTTTGGAGTATCCTTGGCCTCCTTCTGGGGCATCACCATATCCCCGTGAAGGGCATGGCCTGTCATCGGTACGCCTCCCTCAGGACTCATCATGCTGGGCTTTGCAAGGATTTGAAGGGCGCTATCAATCTTGAAATTGCCGTTCACGACCACTCTTTCACCCTGCTCAAGACCATCACTGACGAGATAATAATCTCCGGCCCTGGAACCCAAAACGATTTCACGTCCTTCAAAAATCCCTTCTTTCTCGGAATGAGCCACGTACACAACGGCTCGCTTACCCGTGATAAGAGGGGCGGATGCGGGAATCACGAGCGGAGCGGTATCTTCCTCATCGCCTGAGACAGAGGCATATCCCAGTGATTCCGTACGCGCCAACGGCATGCCGCAGATGTCACAGGAACCGGCTTGATCCTTAATGATATCCGGATGCATAGGGCAGATCCACTTGCCTGCCAAGGCTTCATCCATCACCTTGCCGGATGCGGCCACACGGGCATGGACCGTGGTGTGGACAAACATCTCCGGCTTCAGCCGGCCGTCGGTATTGGGGACGTTGACACGCACCTTTACTGTTCTGGTTTTTGTATCAAGGACCGGATCAATAAATGCAATGGTCCCTTTGAATACCTCACCCGGATAGGCCTCAGTTTCAATCTGGACCTCTTGGCCATACCGGAGCCATACAAGATCTGATTCGTAGGCGTCCAGTCTTATCCATAAGTGTGAAAGGTCAGCGATAGTGTAAAGACGCGTACCGGTTTTAACGTACTCTCCTTCCTCCACATGCTTTTCAATAACTACACCTCCCATGGGGGAGTAGATCGTGATGTGATCAGAAGCCTCTCCGCTCTTCTCAATCTCGGTGATCTGCTTTTCGGTCAGTCCCCACAAACGGAGTTTCTCTCTGGAGGCTTCAACTGTCTGCGAGGCAGTCTCGCGCATGATTTTCATTCCGCTTTCCTTGAGTTCGCCCAATGCCCGAATAGCCTGAATCAATTCCTCCTGGGCGGTTAGGAGTTCGGGGCTGTATAGATAGACCATATGGTCGCCCTTTCTCACAGAGATGCCGGTATAATCCACATAAAGGCGGTCGAGCCGTCCGGGCACCCACGCTGTAATGTGCCCCACACGGGTTTCATCATAATCCACCTTACCCACCATTCGGATGGACACTGAAACATATTTTCGCTCTACAGGGACGGTTTGTATGTCGGCCAGCTTCATGGCCAATGGTGAGAGTTTCAACTCACGATCGCCCATTTTTTCAGCATGATTACCGCTGGCAACCGGTATAAGGTCCATGCCGCAAATGGGGCATTTTCCCGGATGAGACATGCGGATCTGCGGGTGCATGGAACAGGTCCATATCTGTGCTTGGGTCTCTTCGGAGGCATGTTCATGGACTTCAGGCTCCATAGCTATTTCCGTTCCACCGCCCCGGAGCATAAACCCAAAAAGAAAGGCGATAACCACTAGAATGAGAGGGAAGACAAATCGTCTCATTCTGTTCTTTTCCATCATTCTCGTTATGATTTTTTTCATGATCATTTCTCCTCATTGCTTCGTTCAAGAAGCTTCTGACCCATACTCCCACCCGTGAGCATCTCGATCTCTGCCACTCGCTGGGCGCGATCGGCGAGGGCTCGTTTGTGTTCAAGCTGGAATCCAAGAAGGATTCGTTGTGAATCAATCAGGTCGAGAAAAGTCGCCTTTTCTGCCGTAAATGCCAGTTCCGTGATCTTTAAGCTTTGCTCTACCTTTGGGAGCAGGGTATCCCGATACAGGTCGATTTTTCGATCCGCGTCACGTAGCCCGAAGAGGGCTACCTCAAGGTCTGCAATGAGTAGATTCTCTTTTTCCTTTTTTTCACGCACGACTGCTCGACGACGCGCTCTGGCTTCGGATGTGACGGCGTCATATTTCTGCTGCCATATGGGCAGGTTGAAAGATAACATAGCAACGACAGGATCCTTGCCATTGTCAACGGGATTTGCATCAGTACGGGAGGCGGTATCGATGTAATCCACACCAAGAGTCACATCGGGGAAATGGTTTTTTTCTGCAAGTCGGATTGCCAGATCCTCTTTGGTTGTCATGTAATCAAAGGCCTTGAGATTCGGATTATTCTCATGCAGTAAAGCGAACAGGGCATCATCATCGAAAGCAGGTTTTTCTTGAGGCAGGCCTTTTGGCATGGGAAGAGGCATATTCGAAGGACGGTTCAGTGCCATGTTCAGTTTTGTCACCATAGGCCTCATCAAATCCTGAAGGGAGTGCAAACGATCCTCCAATTTGCCCAACTCCACCTGGGCCTTAATCACAGCGCTCTGAAGTCCTTCTCCGCTCTTGTATTTTGTTCGTGCAACCCCTTCCAAATAAGTGAGGAGGGTCAGATTATTTTTTGTGATCTCAATGGCCTCTGCCAGATACGCGTATTCGTAATAGATGTTTTTGACCCGGTACATCAAACCCAATTTGGCGGCTTCATAACGCTGCTGTTCGGCATGAGCCGCCTGAAGCGCGATGTCGCCCTGAAGATCCAGCTTGCCAAACCATGGGAAGGTCTGGGCTAGGCCGAATTTTTGCTCCTGAGCGCCGACGCGGGTCTCCACTTCACGAACATAGTTGGCATAAGTAAAACGAGGGTCAGGAAGGGTCTGAGCGGGACCTACTTTGTCGAGTGCCGCTTTCCAGCGGTCAAAGGCTGCCCGTAGTCCTGGGTTGTTGAGCATGGCGTAGAGCACGTAGTCATCAAGTGAGGCTTTTTCATCCAGCTCAGGTAGATCCACATCTTCCTCGACAGTTCTACTCCATTTCCGAGCCTCCTTGTTCCAATCCGAAAAAGCCTGCTTTTCCTGAACCGTTGCACAAGCCGTTACAAGAACAAAGACACCAATCAGTACTAATGAGTTTCGTATGATTGTCATCGTTTCGCCTCCCCATTTCGAATAGAAGCGTATCGGTCGCTTCACAACTCGATTCTACTCTTGAATCATGATTCTCAAGAAGCGTTCTCAAACCAAGTGACATCGCAAACGATAATACCCTGAACTCCTCACGACGCTTTCAATATAAGAGCGTCATTTTTACTATTCAACTGATCATTTCGCAAGATCAATGCCTGAGTCGCTTTTCCTTGAATCATCAAAGCTCCTTTTTTTGGTTATTGGGGACCGGAGCTGGTTATTCAAGCTGGTGTTTACTGCATGTTTTCAAGAGGTTATCAAGAAGAATCACCTTCTCTCTATAGCCTCGTTTCTTCCACTATTCCCCCATGACCGTCTAGCGCTAAGATTGGAGGCGTCGCTAAGGCGATGCAAAAGAAATGCGCAGTTTCAGCTATGAAAAATATCCCAGGTGCGAAATTAATGCGCACCGGGAAGACGTCCTGACATGTCTTGCGAAAAAGTCGACTTGTTTTAGCATGTTACATAATATTTCAGTTTAGCATTCCATGCTATGACATTTCCCCAAGTAAATATGTCGGCAGGAAGCCTGCTTTCCATAGGATTGTTAAACTTCTTTAGGAATTGCCGGTATTCAGAATTTGATTCCTTTCTCCCTCTAATTTGTTCGGCCTTTTAGATCTTCACGGTCCGTAAGCGCAAGGCATTGCCGACCACCGAAACAGAGCTGAAGCTCATGGCCAGTGCGGCGATCATAGGGCTCAATAATATGCCAAAAAATGGATACAATACTCCGGCAGCAATCGGTACACCAATGCTATTGTAAATAAAAGCGAAAAAGAGGTTCTGTTTGATATTGCGCATGGTGGCCCGGCTCAGAAGCCTTGCCTTTAGAATGCCAAGGAGGTCCCCTTTAACAAGGGTGACACCCGCACTTTCCATGGCCACATCCGTACCGGTTCCCATGGCGATTCCCACCTCTGCCTGGGCAAGGGCCGGGGCATCATTGATGCCGTCTCCTGCCATAGCCACCATGTACCCTGCCTCCTGAAACCGTTTGACTGCCGCTGCCTTTTCATCGGGCAAGACCTCCGCCACGACTTCATCGATATTGAGTTTTCGGGCAACAGCCTCAGCGGTGGCCCGGCTGTCACCTGTAAGCATAACAATCCTGATATTTTCCCGATGCAGTTGTTTAATCGCCTCAGGCGTTGTTTTTTTAATAGGGTCGGCCACTCCAACCAGGCCCGCAACTTTTCCGTCTATTGCCACAAACATGACGGTCTCGCCTTCGTCCCGCAAATTTCCGGCCCGGTCCTGTATGCTGCCGGGGTCCGCCCCGAAATCCTGCATCAACTTCATATTGCCCAATGCGACCTGATGATTGTCCACATTGCCGGAAACACCCATTCCGGTGTGAGATGTAAAATCGTTCGCAACGCCGAGCGTCACACCTCTATCCATCGCCCCCGAAAGTATGGCTGCGGCTAGGGGATGTTCGCTTCCCTTCTCCAGCGTCGCGGCAAGGGAAAGGACCCTGTTTTCATCAAAATCATTCACCCCAATGACCTTTGTTAATTTTGGACTCCCTTCTGTAAGTGTGCCGGTTTTATCGACGACAAGCGTATCGATCTTACGGAGGGTCTCTATAGCCTCCGCGTTTCTAAACAACACACCCATGGTAGCACCTTTACCGGTCGCAACCATTATAGACATTGGAGTGGCGAGACCCAGAGCGCAGGGGCATGCAATAATGAGCACCGATACCGCCGCTATGAGAGCAGCGGCTAACCTCGGAGCAGGACCGACAATAAACCAGATCACAAAGGATAAGACGGCAACGGCGATAACGGTAGGAACAAAATAACCGGCGACAATATCCGCCAGTTTCTGAATTGGGGCCCTACTTCTCTGGGCTTCCGCTACCATCCTGACGATTTGCGACAGAACTGTTTCAGTGCCCACCTTTTCCGCCCGCATAATAATCGTGCCGGTACCGTTTACCGTGGCCCCGATTACCCTGTCGCCAGCATTTTTTTCCACAGGGATAGGTTCGCCGGTGATCATGGATTCATCTACACTGCTCGATCCCTCCAGCACGATACCATCTACCGGGATTTTTTCACCCGGACGCACTCTCAGCTTATCTCCCGCCTCGACTTGGTCGAGGGGGATATCCGTCTCTTCACCTGTTTCACTGATTTTTCTGGCCGTCTTCGGGGCAAGGCCTAAAAGCGCCTTGATAGCTGCACCAGTGCGGCTCCGGGCCCGCAATTCTAAAACCTGGCCCATCAGGATGAGAGTAACAATTACAGCCGATGCCTCAAAATAAACGCCGACATTGCCCTCGGCTGATCGCATAGCCTCTGGAAATAATTCAGGGAAAAAGACGGCCACCAGGCTGTATATATAGGCTACCGAGACCCCAAGGCCGATGAGTGTGAACATGTTGAGGCTCCGGTTGATCACGGATTGCACCCCTCTGATAAAAAAGGGCCATCCGGCCCAGAGCACCACAGGGGTCGCGAGAATTAATTCCAGCCATTCATAGATCCTGGCCGAGGCAATCGAGTCAAGAATACGGCCCCCCGGAATGAGCTCGCGCATGGCGATTATCACCAGCGGCAAGGTGAGTATGCCGCCGATGATAAATCGTTTCCGCATATCCTCGTATTCAGGATTTTTTTCTTCCTCATCAAGGGAAGTGACGCGAGCCTCGAGCGCCATGCCGCATTTTGGGCAATTCCCCGGCTGATCCTGAACCACTTCCGGATGCATGGGGCAGACATATTCCGTATGAGAAGCAGGAGGCACAGTTGTTGCCGGCTCGAGCGCCATACCGCATTTGGGGCACGTTCCGGGACCGTATTGCTCTACTTCGGGGTCCATGGGACAGATGTAAAGTCTCCCTGTATCCCCATTTGATCGGGATTCAACAGTTTCGGAAGGCATTGCATGGATATATTTCTGGGGATCATCTTTAAATTTTTCAAGGCAATGACTGCTGCAAAAATAGTAGTTTTTTCCATCATGTTCGTACTGGAGGAACTTGCCTACTTTGTCGGTCTTCATGCCGCAAACAGGGTCAGTGAATTCATCATGACCCATGGTTTGATGACCGGAATGTTCATTATTGTGCATTGTCCAACCTCCCCTTAAATCATAGTTAAGCAATTCCTCACCGGCTAATCAGCTTGTCTTGAATTCTCAGGTATTTATCCATCCCATCGGCGATGGCGAGCATCATTCCACAGAACAGCGTATCACAGTTCAGCATGTATCTGTCAGTAATCAGATGGTTTTTATTAATATAGCTTATCACCGCGCGGCTTTGATCCGGTGAAAGCGTGAGAATCATGTCTAAAACGCATGAGATTGTGGAAAGGCGCACAGCGTGTTTTTTTGTTTTTTGCCGGAAGAACCCATTATATCTTAAATCTGTAAATCTTTTCTCTTTTCGTCGTATTCTGCCTTATCAATTTCTCCGTTTGCATATCGACGTTTAAGTATTTCCAATGGAGTATCTTTGTGTTCTATTCTTCCATCTGTTTTTGTCATAAACAATCGAATAAGTACAATTATCACTATCACCAATACAATCCAAAAGAATATCATTTCAAAGCCACCTCCCCATCCCATCATGGCATGATCCCAGTGCATAATATTTCTCCTTTTGATTCCCCATTGTGATCCTTTTCATCGAACAATGGATAATTTTCTTTCATATTATTTATTACATATATGGTTCCCTGACATAAACAGAATAGGACTATTTATGTCAGGGAAAGACATATGATCGGATGACCCGTAAATAATGGATCTAAGAGAATACAATATCTTTGAACTTCATTACTTTTGGGATTCTGTCGACTCCGGTCCTTTCATTCCGCCCATCATTCCACCCATCATTCCCATCTTCTGCATGTTCATCATCATATTTTTCATATGTTCCAGATCAATCGGGACTTCTGCTTCTTTAACCAGGTCCAATTTCTTGTCGTATTTATATAACTTGTTAGCAACCATTACGACGACTCCTCCATCCGAGGTCGCGATCACTCTGATGCCCATCATTCCGGACATGGGCATCCCTGACATCATCGGCATATTCATCATAT
Source organism: uncultured Desulfobacteraceae bacterium (assembly GCA_964520425.1). Lineage (GTDB taxonomy): Bacteria > Desulfobacterota > DSM-4660 > Desulfatiglandales > HGW-15 > JAFGFY01. The sequence continues at coordinate 65,252 of CAZFMX010000001.1, read as the reverse complement.
TGCCGCCCATCATCATGCCTTTTCCCTCACTGCCCATCATTCCGCCGCTGTGGCTCATTTGTGCCAAAACAATCCCCCCTGAAAGTAGCAAAATTGTCATACCGATTAATGCAATCTTTTTCATGTTTCTTCTCCTTATCTTTTTGGTTGTTGATTAAAATTCTGCCATCAAAAATAATGACAGTTTATTTTCACAGCGCCTCTTCATCCTGGTCCCCTGTACGGATGTTGATCGCACGCAGGATATCAGACACAAATACACCTCCATCCCCGTGTTCTCCAAAATAAGCGTGTTGTTGAATGATTCGCATAAATTTCTCCGCCTCATCGTCCTGGCAGACGATTTCCAATTTAGCAATCTTAGAATATTTTTCCGCGTATTTCCGTATAATGTGCTGTCTATCGTGCTCGTAATCAGCCAATACACCGATCGCATCAACTCTGATGACGGTAATATCTTTGGCTCCTTCCTTTTCTAATTGTTCAATGGTGGTGTCAAGAAAGTTGGGCCGGATGTATGCCTTGACTTCTTTCATAAAATGTCCCTCCCATATGGATGGTTATAGGACTTATGAATTTTCTATTATATTGAGCTGGAGAGGAGGTTGATTGCAATAAGGTGAATCCTGTATATTCAATCAAAATACCATGTAATATATCTGTATGGATTGAGCAGATTGAAATCGCTATAGTTCAAAGGTGCCACGTAAACTCTGAGGTGGGTAATTTCGATCCTCCTGGACGTGTTTCTCAAGGTTAACTGGATCGTTTTTACTCATCAGCTGGTAGTCCAATTGATTTAAGAATGAGAGGCACAAAGAGCTGGAAACAATATTCCATATGAATTCAAAGGGTTAGATTATAGTACCACAATGTGGCATAGATTTTGCTGTATAAAAAGGGCAAATCAAAAAATATAACTATCGAGGTGAAGTCATGAAAAAGTTAACGATGATTTTAGGGATTTTGGTACTGGTTGCCGGTATTGCAGGCCCGGGAATGGCCCAGGATACCAACTTTGGAGAAGGACTTCTTGCGGAAGACAAAACCATAGGTCAGGAGGCTTTGCCAAAATCAGATATACTGTCGGAAGAGGTTTATCAGGACGTTTTTTCGGAAATTGCGGAAGAGGCTAGCCAGGCATTGGATAAGAGAATTGTGAATGCGATGGACAAACTTTTCGTGGAGTCCTTCGTTAATAAGATGGCACAAGCCAATCATGTAAGAGAATGTGACAACACGGAAACAGCGGGCATAAAGCTTCTCCAGGCGCGACTCAGCTTTGAGTTGATTCAACATGCCATGGAAAAGACAGATGCTGACAAGGTTGTAAAGGAACTTGAAAAAACACCTCAAGAAATTGACGTTGAGCTGATCTTGAACGCAGTCTCGAAGGTTTATCCAAACATAAGAGATTCTTATAATATAGCCCTTTATGACTGGGCTTGTTAGCGTGCGAGCGGCTTCCTTCGAATCTGAAACCAACTATAACCTCTATCAACTGGCGGAGTCTCATGTTGGAATGGATCGAGGATTTCCGATCAGGGACAAACCTTAAGAAAAAGCCCCATCTTTTAAGGGCATAATAGACTGACAAAGACAGTACCCGTAATAGAGGAAATCCAGGGAATGGCAAAGATCACGGACAGAGTACTTATAGTGTTCAAAGATTATCTGAGGGCCGAAATGTTGAAGAATCTTCTTGAGCCCCTTTACTGCACTGTAGATGTTGCCAACGAAGGTTTGGAAGCACTTCGGTTGATTCATGAGCGTTCCCCTTATCAACTTCTCATCACAGATCTCATTGTTGATGAGGTCAGCGGTTTTGGAATACATATGTTGGCCAAAAAAGGGAACCCATTCATCAAAACTATTGCTCTGAATGACGGCACAAGCATTTTGCATAATGTTGCAGAGCAGTTTAGCATAGAATATGTCCTTGACCTACCTATTGATATACAGGGTTTATGCTGGGCAGCAAGAGCCGTTCTGGATGTAGAAGATAGCGCCCTTGCGAACACATGCTCATAACCTTAGTTCCCTCTCCCTTCACTCTCTTTTGGCGCGGGCCCTGATTTTGAAGTGGATCATTGTTCCTGTAACAACCATTCCAAGTATTCCTATTCCCAATAGGATGCGGTAAATATCTCCGGTTGTACCTGCACCATGATGAATGAATGAAATTGATGTTTCAAGAATGGACTCTCCCCGGTGGTGAATTTCAGAATGAGCCGCACCGTCACTATATGCGTGGCTGTGTGGTGTTTCTATTTCTCCAAAGCTGATTAATAAGCCGCTCCCTGCCTGGAGAATAATGAACAGGGCGAGTATAATGCCCATTCGGCGATGTAATATTCTGAGACTTTTCTCTTTCATGGTTAATAGTCCTCCCTCACATGGAAATATTTATCTATCTTTGGAATTTCAGTCATTTGAAATGTACTTCATGCCGATTTTAGCATACAATGCGCTCAATTGCCTTGCCAAGCCTTTCAGGCTTCGTCATTTTAAGATATAATACGTTGATATTCCTTAACATTTACCACCAGAGAAACCTTATGTCGAAAATCAACAAAGGAAAAGTATTGTTTGTTCTCTTGGGAATGGCTGGCGGCTTTCTCATTCTTCATCCCTTCACCATGCTGGTGTACACTTTTATGCCTGGGCATGAATATAACGGAATTCATGCATATTGGGATGATCTGAGCATATATTCGATTTTGGCTTTAGAGCCGTCGATGTTTCCTATGGCCATCGCCTTTACCGTTTTCGGTGGCTTTATTGGACTTCTTTCAGCCACAATTATTGACAGAAAAAAGAGGCTGATCGCCTCCGAGTATGAAAACGAGAAAAAGAGACTCGCATTAGAGACCATTAGAAAGCTTATGGTCACCCTATCCCATCACCTTCTTAATGCCAATATGATCATTGGCGGGAAAACCAGGCATTCCCAAAAAGCCACCTCAAATGGAGATATCCTGGAGGCCTTGGAGGTGATAGAAGAACAGGGCCGAAAGATAGACGCCGTTATCAAATCTTTGCGTGAGATAACCGAAATAAAAATAGGCGATTATACCACAAGTGGTGATGTAAAAATGATCGATATCGCTCAGGAAATGGAGGATCGGTTGAAAGAGGAATAGAAAATCAGGATTGATCGCCTAATGCTTTCGAGTCAGGGGCCAAGAAACCACGCAAGGCTGAGATGGTAGGTATCCGGTTCTTTCCCTTTGTGCCTCCACTCACCATGGGAGGTGATAGCAAGTACACCATTCATCAACTCATTGGAATATGAAGTGCTCTCAAAGATGAATAAGGGCACATTCCTCTTCACACTGCGGGACAGTCCTACTGCGTGGACTTCTCCAATAACACCTTCTCTTCCGCAAGTTTCTTCATGTATTTTTCCGGTTCTTTAAGAAATGCTGCCTTGCAGCTCGAACAACAGAAATAGACTCGCTGCCCTTGGTAATCAACGTAAACATTCTTATCTATTTTGCCCCCCATGACTGGGCAAACGGTTTGTGGTTTTAAATCGATCTCTTTATTCATTAAATCCGATTCCTTCATCTTCCGGTCCATGATTTCATTGTGAATATCGGGATCAGACATGTTCTGACCCATGGTTTGCATCTGGTGTTGCTGATGGGCGCCATGAGAATGGTCGCCTTCCCCGTTTCCACTGATTTGGTCCATTCGCGGGGAACTGCCCCCCGTCATCCCATCTCCCATATGATCTCCGTTCGTTCCGGCGAATGAGATACCGGAAAGGACGAGAAGAATAAGCACTCCGCCACATATGATTCCCAATGTCTTTTTCATCTTAAAAACCTCCTTTTTCTCATGTTTAGTTTTATTATTGTGGGTATACAAGAACGAGTTTTAGTAGGAAACAGTTGAATATATCCGCCTTTTAACCCATCAGATTCATGTCACCCGCCATTGAATCGGTATCACTCGTAGTCATGCCGCTGTTACCATCCATCATGTTTTCATCGTCCATCATCCCAGAATCGTCCGACATCATCTCCTCCATTGTCTTACGCAAGTGATCCTGAGCATCTTCAGCGGACACCATCATTCTCATGGGACCCGATGAAAAGACTCCATTGAGCGTATCCAAAAACAGCTGAACATCAGGATCATACTCAAAAAGGTCCGGGGCCATATCAAAATCAATCATGTGACCGACCATCACGGCCCTCACTTCGTCGGTAATAGTAATCCCGTTTTCGGAATCCATGTCCTCATCCAGGGTCTGAAGGAACCGGGCCATGTTGATGACCATGGGATGGGTTTCATCCGTGGCGCCATCCACCAGATCGATCGGCGTCATTATGGATTGAGCATGGGCCTCTCCCAATACAATATCCCCGACGTGAAACATGACAGTCTCTCCTTCCATGTATATAAAGGTACCGTTTTGATCCGTCACACCAAAATGCATTTGAGTCTGATATTCAAGTCCCTCAACTGAACTGTCCAAAAACCTTCCAGCCGTCACAAAGTCCATCATCCCCATTATCGTAATATGGAGGTGCCACTTCGCGTTTTCGGCGGACACCATCATTCTCATGGAACCCGATGAATGCATCCCGTTGAGCGTATGCATGAACATCTGAACATCAGGATCATACTCAAATAAGTCTGGGTCCATATTGAAATCTATCATGTGGCCGATCATTGCGGTCCTCATCTCTTCGGTAATGGTAATCCCGTTTTCAGGATCCATGTCCTCATCCAGGGTCTGAATAAACCGGGCCATGTTGATGACCATGGGATGGGTTTCATCCATGGCGCCATTTACCAGATCGATCGGTGTCATCATGGATTGAGCATGAGCCTCTCCCAATACGATATCTCCAACGTGAAACATGACGGTTTCTCCTTCCATGTACATGAAAGTCCCGTCATGATCGGTCACACCGAATTGGGTTTCAGTCTCATACTCCAGCCCCTCGACCGCACTGTCCATAAATATCCCCTGGAGTAAGGCTTCCGAAGAACTCCCGTCGCCACCGACGAGGCCACCGCCCTCACCACTGCATCCAACCACCAATAGGGTGACCAGCATTAATCCCAACATAGTTTTCAGATGAAAATCCCGTGTAATCTTCTCGTGCTTCATTGCCTTTTTTACATGAGACTGTCCCATGCCCAATCGTCTTGTTTTCATCAAATTTCTCCCTTGAATAATAATCTTGATATACAGCGGGTAATGTGTTCTGTGAATGTTTCAAAGCAAGGCGTGTGCCAGGATCAATTGAAGGATATTTTGCATCTGGATACCATTGGCTTATCTAACGTAACCCTTTGAATTCACTAGACTCATCGGAAATCCCTTTTGTCACCGGCGTAAGGCATTGAATCACATTCTCTTGTGCTTTTTTCTCAGCCGCAAAATTATTTCGCGCTTGTATCCGATCAGATTGGAACTGGATGCGAAAATTTTTTGCACTTGTCGGGAATGGTCTATGAGAAGATTATTGAATGGTAAACGATGAGAGAATGGGCAATCATTTGATCTGATAGTCTTTGAGTTTAAGCTGTAGTGTACGGCGGCTAATGCCAAGGATTTCAGCCGCGTGAGTACGGTTGCCACCCGTCTCCTCAAGAGTCCTGATGATCATCTCTTTTTCAACCTCTTTGAGAGATCTGCCGGGTGTTAAATCGACCTCAATCTCTGAAATTTCGGGATCCAGGTCTTTCAAGACATCCGGGAATTCTGTAGGAGTGATCATGTCGCCCCGAGCCATAATCACGGCTCGCTCCACCACATTCTCTAATTCCCGGACATTACCGGGCCATTCGTAGCGCATGAGCAGGTCCATGGCACGCGGATTAAATCCCTTGATAAGGCGCTGGTTCTTTTCCGCGTATTGTTTTCGAAAGAACTCCGACAGCAAGGGGATATCCTCTCGGCGTTCATGAAGTGGCGGAATTTCTAGGGTGACGACATTCAGTCGGTAATAGAGGTCCTCTCGAAACCGACCTTCACGAATATCTTCTTCAAGGTTTCTATTTGTAGCCGCAATCACCCGAGTGTCGACCTCCACGGTATGCGAACTCCCCAGGGATTCAAACTGGCGTTCCTGAAGCACGCGAAGGATCTTTGCTTGGGTCACCGTTGTCATCTCGGCGATTTCGTCCAAGAAGATGGAACCGGTATGGGCTAAATGAAAACGACCCCTTTTTCGAGCAACCGCGCCAGTGAAGGCCCCTTTTTCGTGACCGAAAAGTTCGCTTTCCAGAAGGGTTTCAGGCAGGGTTGCGCAGTTTACCTTGATAAAGGGCCGATCCCGCCGCGGGCTGTTCTGATGGATGGCATTGGCAATAAGTTCCTTTCCCGTCCCGCTCCCACCGGTGATCAGCACAGTAGCATCTGTCGGTGCTACCAGTGCTATAGTCTCAAATAGTTCCCGCATGGCAGCGCTTCTGCCGATGATGTTTGAGAAATCAAATCGGTTGCCCAATTGTTCTTTGAGAATCAGATTCTCTTGCTCCAGTTGATGGTGCCGCAGGGCCTTGTTGACCAGAATCTTCAGCTCTTCAATATCGAGCGGCTTTGTCAGATAATCGAAGGCTCCTTTCTTTAAGGCGTCAATGGCCGTACTCACGGATGCATAGGCGGTCATGATAATAATAGGGATTCCCGGGCTGATTTCTTTGATTTTCTCCAGGGCCTCTATGCCCCCAACACGGCTCATACGGATATCCATAAGAATAAGGTCATAAAACTGCTCTTCCACTGCGGCAATGGCCGACTCCCCGTCATCAGCCTTACGGACCTCATACCCCTCTTTAGAGAGGACGGCGTCAAGCATTTGCCTGTGTGCGAGTTCATCGTCTACGACCAGAATCTTCTTTTTCATTTGCTCTCCGGCGTCCATTTCCTGGTTTAAGATGTTTGAGAATCCGTGATATCTGCGTCTATCGGGATGGCGATGGTAAAGCGGCATCCACGATCTTTATCAGAAAGAGGGCTCTCTAACAAGATTTCACCCCCATGATTTTCCGCGATCTTGTGGACAATGGCCAATCCCAGTCCCGTTCCTTTTTTTCGGGTCGTGAAAAAAGGATCGAAGATTCTCTCCCTTTGCCCAGGTGGGATACTGGGGCCATCGCTTTCGACCCAGATATTGAGGTGTGTGCCATGTTCATCCAGGTTCGCGCCCACTTCGATGTTGCCTTCGGTCTCTATGGCTTGTATGGCATTGAGTAAAAGGTTGAGGAGGGCTTGTGTCATCTGTGTATCATCCAAAAGAATCTCTCTTAGACCAGATGAAATGGCTCTGCGTATTTCGATCCCTCGATTCTGGGCATCTGCGTGCACCAATCGTAATGTGTGCTCCACCAATCCGTTTACATCCACAGGAGCCAATCGTGCTTCTAAAGGCCGGGCAAAGGTGAGAAGGTCTGTGACGACCCTGTCGATTCTATCCACTTCTTTGACCATGGTCTCAGAGTATTCTCGTTCTTGTGGATGGTCTTTCAGGGAATGGCTCAAAAACTGTGCAAAACCCCGGACCGAACCTAAGGGATTTCGAATCTCATGGGCTACACCGGCTGCGAGTTTTCCGATCGCAGCAAGTTTTTCCGTACGCTTGACCTTTTCCTCCAATCTTTTGATTTCCCTCAAATCCCGAAGCACGATCACGGCCGCTTTACACTTCTCGTTCTCATCCAAGATCGGTGATACGCTTAATGCCAAGGGAACCACTTCACCTGATCCTTTTTGATGATGGATCTCCCGCTCCAGAACGGAGTAACATTGAGTAAGGGTTTCATCAATGCCGCTCATCTGGAAATCAAGATACTTGTTCAAGTCCATTCCCCGGGCCTCAGATTCTTCAATACCGAGCAACTCCAAGGCCAAGAGATTGTAAGAGACGACCCTTCCCTGAGGATTAATGCTCAGCAGACCGTTGGCCATGTTGGCCACGACTTGCCTGGTATAGTCTTGAGTCTCTTTAAGTGTCCCCCTCACCAGATAATAGTTCTGGATAACGAACACAAAAAAGAGTACTGCAGAACCCAAGGTCACAACAATACCAGCCATAATCAAGGCATGATGGAAATCAGTTTGGCGCGCCTCTTCATAGGCGTTCATCTTCATAGCTAGAACAAGAGTATGGTCGCATTTTGACTGAGGAGCAGATTTATTAAAAGGTAAAAAACACTTGGTCAATTCATACACGCTGGAGCCATTTGTAAACTCTCTGAATCGGCTTTGAATTTGATCCTTGCTTTCTAATGGCGAGTTAAGATCGGAACGTCTTCCTTCCTGTGAGGGATCGGAATGATAAAGAATGTTGCCTTGGTCATCCGTTAAATAGATATAGTCAATCTCTTCATCCTTTCCCTCTTCATGAATCAGTCTTCCTATAAGTTCGGGATCCTCTTTGTTATAAGACTGATTCATTCCAACCTTTACACCGATTTCCAGTGTGCGTATCAACGACAGCGCCTGGCGATGGACGAATTCCAGGGCCCTCGTTTTGTCCCGATTCAGATTGCGGTATGTGGACACGCTGATAAGCACGAACAACAGAAGCACTACGGCGACAATGGAATAGGCAGGTACATACAGCTTTTTCAATTGGAGTATTTTCATGGAAACTCCGAACAAAAGAAAAACTTTAAGCCGCTAATGAAGCCTTCCTTCCTAAAAGTCATCCTAACATAAACACGATTTGATATAAGTGCCACATTGTGTCATTCAATTCAAGGAAAAACTGGAAGGAATTCAAGGCATTGGCAGTAGAGTATCACTTATTCTGCAATCTGAGATTTGGCAGAAAACTGCCGAATTCAAACGGATATAAGTATCTGAGGTTGTTGGCTATTCTCTGGTCATTCTTTTTTGACATACGGAACGATGCTCCTTTTGTCAAACGCAGTGTCTGGGAAAGGAGGGAAGTGGGTGTTCCGATAATAACGAGAAATGAACGGGCATGCAATGCATGCCATTAAGGTTTACTAACAGATTAAATGTGGCGAACCTTGAAAGACCGATTAGGCGAGATAGTAGCATTTGATAGATCGAAGAGAACTGGATCTGAGAGCCATTTACCCACATTGCACTGCGCATAATCGAGAATTTTTTTGATACTTACGCTACCATCAACCTTGTTGAGTACGTAGTCGGTTTCACGAATGGTTGTAATCATAATAGTTACCCTCCTAGCCTAACGGGTTGCTCATAGGACGTGAAGTACAAGCGGTCTGTGTGAAACAACGACGTTATGTTTTTTTCTTAATCTTTGACCATTCTAATATCTTGGCCTTGAGCGATAATTGAGTCATAGCAGGACTTGTTGATGGAAGCCGGCCATAATTTATATTACGTTTTGATCTTGATAGCTTGGGTAATACCCTTTTAAAGTATTCCTTTTCTGCCTTTACACCATTAAAATAAACATGCACTATATTTGGATGACTATTGAAGAAAGAATCAAAGTCATTTTCAATTACCGTTTTATTCTTTATATTGATATCAAGACTGCCTTTCCTTTCGCAAAATCGCATTACATCCCATAGTGCTATTCTGTTCTTCAACAAAACTTTTATTCTTTCTTCGTATTTCATCGAAGAATCAAATCCAAACAGAGTAGCCATAATTCTCCAGAAAGCATTTCTTGGGTGTCCGTAATATTCCTTCTTCCTCAACGATTCCTCACCAGGCATTGAGCCCAAAATCAGTACCGTTGCTGTTTCTTCAGCTATGGGAGGAAATCCTTTCTTTACTTTCATTGTCTTTCAAACATAGAAATGAAACCGCCAGCAGTTTGGCGCCCTGTACATTTTGTGGCCCTGTAAAGTCGCTTTCACTTGTTTCTTCAATTCTGTCAAGAATGAATGCCTGATCCCGATGTTTGTAATATTTATTGTCAACCAGTCAGTAGTTTCTTAACACAGGCTTTCAATTCTGATATTTTTACCGGCTTTGGAAAAAAATCATCTACATGCGCTCTAAATGCTTCGATGGAGGCATCCATACTTGCAAAAGCGGTAATCATTATCACTTTGACTTTCGGTAATTCCTTTTTGATGATTCTCAGGACCTCCATGCCGTCAATATCCTTCATTTTCAGATCTGTAATGACGACATCAAATTTTTCTTCCTTTAATCTTGCGAGCGCCGGTTTTGCATCCAGAAAAGTCTCCACGGTATATCCGTCCGGTTCAAAAACAGTCTTGATCATCTTGCCGACAATGTTTTCATCATCGATCACCATGATTCTATATTCATTCATCTCCGTTCCCCCCTTTTCCTATGAATAGGTAATTCTATAATAAAAGTTGTTCCGACTCCCACTTTACTCCTCACTTCCATTTTTCCTTTATGTGTTCTTACAATACCGTAACTGATAGACAGACCCAATCCCGTTCCCTCCGCCTCCTTGGTGCTGAAAAAAGGGTCAAAGATATGAGAGATTAGCTCTTGGGGAATTCCTTCGCCGGTATCTTTGACTTCTATGATGATATTCTTTTGATTATTTGGGAGCTTCGTACGAATGAAACAAGTTCCCCCTGAAGGCATGGCCTGAATGGCATTGTTTAGTAAATTAACCATTACTTCCATGATCCTGTCTTCATCGATAAAAACGGTAGGAAGGTTTTCTTTAAGATCCAGTTGAGTCTTGATTCTTGAAATGTCAAGCGTACCCTGGACCAGTTTGAGAGAATTTTTTATGACGCTATTAATATTCGCAACTTTGAAATTAGCCTTTTTGGGTCTTGAGAAGTCCAGAAGATCCTGAACAATCTTCCTGATTCTCTCACTTTCCTCCTGGATCGTTTTCATATATTCTATTTTATCTTCGTTTGGAATACGATCATAGAGCTCTAAGTAAGTCTCGGCAACCATGGATATGTTATTTAGCGGGTTGCCAAGCTCGTGTGCTACGCCGGAGGTGAGTATGCCTAAAGATGCCAGTTTCTTTGATTGAATAAGTTGCTCATGGCGAGTCTCAAGTTCTTCACACATAGTATTGATTGCCTTCATGACGGAGCCCAGCTCATTGTCGGGTATATTCCGTTGTATTTTCATGAAGTTCCCGGCAGATATTGCTTTTGCCGTTTTTCCTATGCGGTGAAGATTCTTGAACATTCTTGAAGAAAAAAGATAGGAGATCGTTATGGCCACAAAAATAATAAAGCAGGAGAAAACCAGTAATGTCTTTTTTGAAGCAGACAGAATTTCATTAATCCTTTTTCTCTCAAGGCTGATCATATTCTCCGAAAAGAGCCTCAAGTTCCGTCCAGAGTCCCGGACTTTCATTTGCATATCCAGCGCCGTTTTATTATTCTCTCCCAACTCGTCAATTTCTTGCTCATATTTGTTGAGATATAATTCAAGTTTATTCCAGTTTTGCTCGCCGATGGCTTTGATTATATCTGGACTCAGTTTCTCAGCCGTTACACGGCTTACTTCCAGATCATTTTTTATCGATGAAAGTTCGGAGCGATCTTTATAGAGAAAATAATTCTTTTCTGAAAGCCTCATCCTTAGAAAAGAGGCGTTAAGACTGTCGGCTATTTCAACAAAACGTAACTTGGCAAGAATTAGATCAATTTCATGATAGGAAAAAGCGCCTATCAGGATGATAGAGATAATGCCGAGGGTATTGCCAAGTGTTATTTTCTGTACCAGCTTCATAATTTTTTCTCTAATATACGGGGATTACATTAATCCGAAACTCCTTTACACCCGGTATTTCCTGTAGGATTGCGCGGATATCGTCCGTAAGGGCTTCTTTCTGGGCCATACTGCGCTTTATGTGTACAACCACCGTATGATCCTCTACAGAGACCTCAACATCGGCGTAAAAATTCATCAAATCCGACTTTACCCTGGCAGCCAGGCTTTCGTTTGCAAGAATTCTGCGAGACTCGGCAGTGGTTTGAAAAGAAGGCAAGGTTACCGTAGCGAGGATTTTATCAACGGCATCATCAATAGACAGTCTCCCAATAACCAAACCAAGATCATATAAACTCAAGTCCCAGGGGTCCTGGTTATGGAAATACATTGTCCACTTTCTCCGTTCATTATCAAACTTCTTAATGGTTTTCAGTGCCTCTGTCTTTGAGACATTTTCTCTTTGCATGATGAGGTTTAATCGCTCCTCGGTAGTGGCGGAAATGAGGACTTTGAGGATATTTGGAATGCCTTCAAGAAGAAATTGTCCTGCAAGCCCATGATACACCAGATTGTCTTTGGCGGCATACTCTAACAGGGCAGCACGGATGTAAGCGACGTATTTCTTTTTTCCATAACTGAATCGGTCACGAATGGTGGGGGTGTTTTCAACAGCCTTCTTCAACCAATTTTCCGGAATATCATATTCCTGGGAGGCAAGGCTGATAATTTCCTTAGAGATACAATCATAATTCAGCTCTCGCGCCACCCTTTCAGCGATCTCCTTGCCATGGCTATAAGAAGCTCTGCCAATCGCAATGATAGACATATCTACCTCCTTTATCCAGATTACCGGAGAAGTGGGAGCCTCTGGGCAGCCCTGCAGTTCGCGCACCCCCTCGGACTTTCCGGTGTTATGGGAGTTAACCTACGGAAAACAGGCCCAGGACTCCTATCATCACAATCACTCCGGCAATACAGGCAAGCGAGCCGTATATCCAGTCGCGCTCCCTGAAAAGAGCCGCTGAGGATAAAAAAAGTGCTGGTACCACTGAAAAAACAGCCAAAGAAATTCCCATGGCAGTCAAACCATCACCGGTTGCCAGGTGAGAAAGGTACCAGTGCCCCATGGGGAGCGAACCCGTGGCGCCTTGCCAAATTTGAGAGACAGACTCACCCTCCCATACCGTGGACAACCAGTAAGAGGCCGGCACAAAGTTATCTCCCAAAAATGACAATACCGATCCAATAATGACAATGAGAGAGCCCACTAACACCCCCCAATAAACGATCCCGCCATATATTACCCCGGCAAGAGGTGGCTTCAATTGGCCTTTTTTCATAAAACGCTCCTACAAAATGGGTATATGTATCCCTAAAATCGCCTCCAACCCGCGCGCAATCAGTTTCGCCGATGAAACCAGAAGAATAATAATCAAAATTTTCCTCACGAAACCGGCCCTGATTCTGATTAACAGGTGTGCTCCCACAATTCCGCCGACGACGTGTCCCAACATCCATGGAGCAGCAAGAATGGAAATGAGGGCTCCATATCTTATGTATGTCCAGATTGCGGTAGCATCGCTTATGGCCAGCAAGACGCCGCTGGAAGCCGCTGCAACCTTAACCGGTGCCAACATGACAAGGTTTAGTGTCCCGGTGAGAAATGCGCCTCCTCCCATACCAAAGAAGCCGCCAATAAAGCCGAGAAGGATAAAAAGAAATCCCCCCAGCAGGGCTTTTACCATCTGGTATTCGACCACCTGCCCAAGTGATTCCTCCCAATAGGAGCCCTTTAGTCCCAGCTTGATGGAAAATCGATCGATGAACTTTGGTTCCGGATACTCGGTTTTGCCTCCACCGGTAAATAAAAAAAAGGCAATAACAAGCATAAGAATCCCGAGGGAGAGGCGGACTGCACCGTCACCTCTGGTCCCCAAAACGTGGTGTAAGTAGATGGCACTGATACTGCCGGTGAGTGCTCCAATAGTGATGGGAACCGCGCAATAAAAAGTCACTCTCAAGTTGGCCAGTTTCGTCTTCATAAAGGGTCCGGATGAAATCAAACCGCCGAACATGGCGACCACTAGGCCAGTAGCCCTTATCACCAGGCTGTCTATAGAGGTAAAGCCCAGCATGATAGGCGTAAACATTACTCCGCCGCCTATACCGGCGATGACTGCGATAATGGCTATGACCATACTGATAAAGAAGGATCCGGTGATGATAAGCCACATAGAAAATGGCGTGAGGGTTTGCGTAGCCTGAACCTTTGAAAATATCGCTATCACAATATAACCGCAGGCAATCAAAATGATAAGTATGCTTAGTTCCGGAACCCTGAGGACGAGGGCCCGCAGTCTGCCCTTCTTTTTGGCTCTCTTTCTATGCGCTCCGCTGGATGTATATTTCCGGGTAACATCAGATTGCGAGTGTTCATCTTCCATATTAAGCGACTCCCCGGTTCAGAATGAACCCAAACAAATAGAATAGAATGCGAAAAATCGTCTTACCGAAAAATATGTACACTGCGGAAGTTGCGGACAGGCGGACATTATCGACGTCAGGAGGCGCGGCCATAATACCGTAATGGTCTTCAGTCCAAATGGCTTTTAGGCTTCGCACCCACCGTGACTTTCGTTACGCCCTTAATAGATTTGGCGACAACTTCAATCTCATTAGCAACACCCCTCTCGCGTGTCAACAGTGCGGCTGTATGTATTTGGACCTCACCCTCAGAGGCGACAACATCGACGTCGGGCTCAAGATCCACAATGGCAGCTTTTACCTGGGCTGCAAGGGCCAGATCTTCCATTTGTTGCTGTGATTCATGGCTCGTTTTAAAAAGATCAAGCGCCAGTGCTTCGGAGATAATGTGGACGGCATCATCAGTCGTGATCTTTTTGATATGGATAAACAGATCGTAAAGCTCGGGATTATGGGTGTCTACTCCATAGAGGTGAATACTCCATTTCCGGCGCTCTTCATCATCACTTTGTAGAATACGAAGAGCCTCTTTCCTGGAGATGCCCTCACTTTGTGCCTCGTTCTTAATTCGTTCATTAAGGTCGGCAATTATCCTCACCTTAAGTGCGTGAGAAATATCGTTCACAAAAAAGTGCCCTGCAAGACCGGAATAGACAACATTATCTTTCCGAAAGTGCTTGAGGATTTCAGCCTGAATAAAGGCAATATATTTTTCTTTCCTATAGCCAATTCGATCCAAAATAGACGGAGCATCATGGATCGCACGGACAAGTTTAATCTCCGGAATATTAAATTCTCTGGAAGCCTCCAGAATTACGTCCCGCGAAATACACTCGTATCCAAGCCTCTGAGCCAGCTTTTCAGCCACTTCGTTGCCCTTGCTGTAACACCCCCTCGATATTGTTATAATTGCCATATTTAAAGTTCCTCCTGTACATAAGTGCAATTTAAGCCAACAACTCTCTTGGGGTTACCCAATACCCAAAGGGTTTCACAAAAATAATTTTACATTTTGATATCTCGTTTTCAGGTCATTTTTGGCAGGTTCTAGAGAGTAAAAAATAGAAATAGTCCACTATTACCGTGCCTTTTGCTTTCTAAAAACTACCAAACTTAACTTATTAAAATCTAAACGCTAAAAAAGTGAAGTAATTTTTGCTCGAACCTTTAGGATTGCAAATCGAAATCTATCACTCAGTATATGGCCATCATGGGATAATGCAGCGGCTCATAAATCAGTTGGAAAGTGCATTGATCCTTCTTATTTAATGCACGAATAAACACTCTCCTTTTTGCCAATCTCTACGTCAAACAAAAATTAACAATTAAGATCTAACCCTAGTGTACTTGCACAAGTCAACCACAATCTTAGCTCTTGGGGGATATAAATGGATGTATCGAACCAATTCCAGCAGGTAGGCGTCCTCCTGGCATACAACGGATTTATACCTGTTTGCCTTCTTGGCATGTATTCGTCTTGGCATTTTCTCCCTTCGTTTTAGTTAGTCTTTATTGCCCACTAAAACATGGGAAGTGCTGCATCTTCTGTTTATCGATTATTTTCCTCCCTGAAAGAATATCATCCACAGGCCCAGCAAGACGAAGAGCACTCCGGCCCCCGTCTTCATATAGGCTGCAGGAATCAACCTACTCAGGGCAGATCCGAAGACGACAGCCAACAGGGAAGTCAATAAGAGCGCGCCGGCAGAGCCGAGAAATACTGCTGCCTTGGATTTGCTTTCGGCGGCGAAGGCAAGGGTCGCCAGTTGGGTTTTGTCACCCAATTCAGCCAAGAAGATCATTGCAAAGGTCGTGAACAGCGTCTTGTATTCCATAAATGGCCTCCGTTTGAATCTGCATGAATATTTACAGAGTCTGCGTTCTTCATTCAATGTGAATAAGTCAGACGTTACAATATCACCTTTGAGGAAGATATGTAAATTTATCAGGGAATCAATCAAAAGTTTATGCATATCGTCGTTTTAATTTGAGGCAACGTTATATAGTTCTGCATCTCTCTTTTGGTGGGCCAGTACACTCAAATGAAACTTTAGTGGTTGCCTGAGGGCATAAATCGGTTTATTATCAGGAGAGTATCTTAGGGGCTCATCATACATTAGCTAAAAGATTGAGTCTCAATCAGACAATTGGGTCCCCGAAATCCTTGTATGGAAGGTTCATCCCTTTGACTGAACAGAGCGAATAAGGAGGAGGAAACAGTGACAGGTTGGTCTGAAAAAGCGGGACAGAATTTGGAAGCTGTCAGGGAGAGGAAACCGCTGATTCATAACATCACGAATTATGTGGTGATGAATTATACGGCCAATGCCTTATTGGCCATGGGGGCATCTCCGGTGATGGCCCATTCCATGGGAGAAGTTGAGGAAATGGTCTCACTTGCCGGGGCCCTGGTCCTCAACATCGGGACGCTGGACGATGATTGGGTGACTTCCATGGTCCTTGCCGGAAGAAAGGCATCGGAAAACAATACCCCGATTATCCTCGATCCTGTGGGATCAGGGGCAACGACTCTCAGGACCCAGGCGGCGAAACAGATTATTCAGAAGACCCACCTCAGTGTCATTCGGGGGAACGCCTCGGAGATTCTCTCTCTGCGGCATAAGAATTCTCAAACAAAAGGTGTCGATTCCATCCACTCTGTGGAAGAAGCGGCTCAGACGGCAAGAGTCCTGGCTGGAGAATTGAAGACAACCCTAGCCATTACGGGTCCAGTGGATCTGATCACAGATGGCAGCCGAGCCCTTCGCGTGAGTAACGGACATTCCTTGATGGGGTATGTGACCGGAACCGGATGCATGGCCACCGCGATCATTGGGGCATTTCTGGCCGTTGATGAGGACACGGTGAGTGCAACAGCCACGGCATTGGCCTTTCTTGGTTTGGCTGGAGAAGTAGCGGGTAAGAAAGCAAATGCTCCGGGAACCTTTATGATCCAACTGCTGGATGCCTTGTATGCCATAACTCCGGGACAACTAAAAGATGGGTGCAAAATTGACTAGAGAATTTCGCCGTTTGGTCATTTGGGGCTTTTTTGCCGATAAGACATGGCTTTGGGTAGTGTTGGTCTGCACGTTTTTTGTGGCTTTCTATCCAGGGTGTACGTCAGACCCGCCTTTGAGTCAAAGCGCGATGACCTTTCGAAAGAAAACGCTTGAGGACTTTGAGTGTTTAACCCTGAAGCTTGCGCCGATACTGGAAAGGGATAGCGAGTTTGGAGCGGCAGGTGAGGTGATTAAGGACTATCTCCTGGACCAATATGTCAACGGCCGGCATGTCCTGGGCCTTGGCGTGCTCGATCCTTCAGGGAAATATCGAGTCGGCTACCGTCTGAACGACACCGCCCCCGGATCCATAGAGAAAAGCGGATACAAAGATATGAGCTTTGCCTCCTTTAAAGGAGTGGATCAGGTTGTCTCATCCAGAAAAATCGTCCAGATGCCCTTATATTTCAGGGAACAGAACGTCTTGGTCGTTGGTGCTCCACTCGTTGGGGAAGACAGATTGTTGGGTATCATGTGTCTCTCTTTTGACACAGAGAAATTCGAAAAGGAATGGGGAATCAGTGAACAAGAGTTCTTGAGAATCGACTTCAATCTCAAATAGAATCAGCCGAAAGAAAAAATTCCGAAATCCCCCTCTTAGTCGATGGGCAAAAGATTCTGAATAGGACTTCTCTCTATTCTTTCTGGAAAGTCAATATGCAATTCCCCCCTTTTGGCATCGAATGCTATCTCTGCGGATAGTGCCTCGGCAAGTAAGGCCTCTTTTCTTGTAGGAAACTCGCCTGTGATATGAGAGGCGAGACCGGAAAGAGCAATCCTCGTCCTGCTGTCTTTTGAGTCAATTGAAATCCCAATCTTCTTCCCCAGGCCCGGATGGCGTAGAGAAAAATTTATGACGTGAAAAAGGAGGTTTTCCAGAAAGAGGGGACTCGTGTATATCACGCAGGCATCCCCGCCTATAAGATTCAGTTCAGTCTTCCTCAAGGCCGAGTCCAATGGACAAACCTCCATCATGAGGCCCACAATCTCCCTGATGTCGACCTCCCTGATGAAGTCGTCAACGCTGTGGGCAAAGGTGTTCATGTTTCTAATAATCCGGTTTGCCCGCTGCACATCTTCAATCATACTCCCGCTCAGCGAGCGAAGCTTATCAGGCGGTAACGGCCTGCCTTTTTCGGAAAGTTCCACCAGTTCATACATCAGACCCGATGTTTCGGAAATGATGGCCAGAATATTCTTAACTTCGTGAGATATGAGTCTATTGGTCATTCCGAAGAATGAGAATCCCTCGGCACAGATTCTTCCGACCTTATTTTCCATGCGGTCCTCCGGACGCTCCAGTTGAAGCTCCCCGCGGCAGGCTGCGGGGAATGCGCCTGCCCCGTTAAATCCTTTCGCGTGCTTGAAGCGCAATTTAACGGGGCGAGCTGTGCATTTTCATGCGTTCATGGCTTCGTTGATCTTTTCGACAAGAGTCTCGATCTTAAACGGTTTTATGAGATAGGAAGCCCCCTCTCTTATCCCGATATCATAGTCCTCTTCAGAACCGTGGCCTGAAACAAAGACAAACTTCATTTCCGGGGCCAATTTCTCAAGCCTTTTTTTCAGATCGATACCGCTCAAACGCGGCATCTTCACGTCCAATACGGCGATGTTATATTCATTGTTCTTGATCTTAGAAAGGGCTCCATCACAAGTCGTGGTCCAGTCGGTCTCAAAACCTCTGATCTCCAGCCGTTCCGCCAAACGGGAAACAAACTTCTCCTCATCATCAACGAGCAGGACCTTCATTTCAGATCTCCCCTTGAGTGTTTATCGGCAGGTTAATTTCAAAAGTAGTCCCCTCCCCGAGTTTGCTTTGCACAGAAATATCACCTTTGAGTTTTCGCACAAGCCCAAACGTGATGGAAAGCCCGAGACCTATCCCTCCCTCGGGTCCCCGGGTGGTGAAAAAGGGCTCGAAAATCCGTTTTTGGTCCTCTGGTGATATTCCGGATCCAGTGTCTTTTATCCTAATGGAGACCGTTTCTTCCCCATCTCGTTTCACTGAAATGTCAAGCCGTCCCCCGTTTTTCATGGCTTGGAAGGCGTTGTTAATAAGATTCAGAAGAATTTGTTGCAGCCTTCCACGGTCTGAATATATCATGGGGATGTCTTCCGGGACATCCACATGGATGTCTATATTCCGGTATGACGCCTCCTTTCTCTGGAAAGAGAGGACCTCCGAGACAGCCCTGCTTAACTGGATCGGTGTAATCTTCGGCTCAAACTGCCTGGCAAACCCTAAAAGTTCTTTGGTAATCTCACCGGATCGTTCCACCGACTCCAGCACGGCATCGATGAGTTCCATGAGGCGTTGATCTCCCTTGTACTCCTTTCTTAGGGTGAACAGATCCTTGATCAACCCTGCGTTCTCTCCGATGACGGCCAGCGGATTGTTGATCTCATGGGCAACCCCGGCCGCCAACCGGCCTACGGATATCAGCCTACTGGAGGTCTCAAGGCGTTCGATGGCCTTCAGTCTTGTTTGATCCGCATCATAGATCCTGTTCACCATCATTGTCGATGCGTACAGGACCACTATCAGCGTTATGACGACACTCACACCGAAAAACCAGTTGATTTCTCGCCGGAGAGAGCGCCAGCCTTCCATGATCTCCACGCTTCGTTTGACGACCATGAGGATAAAGGGAGAGTTTTCTATGTAGGCATACCCGATCAGAATAGGATTGCCTGTCTTGTCTACGGTCTCGACGACCCGAGAATGAACCGAGTATTCCGGTACGGATAAATCGATTTCCCCAAGCATATCTCCACAGTAATGGGAAGGGGTCTGAAGCAACCCATCTCGGCTGCAGAGGAAGGCTTCGCCCTTTTCAGTGAGTTCCAGCGAAGAGAGGATATCAATGAGCTTCTGGATATCTAGGGTTGCACGGAGTATGTAAAACGTGCCATCCTCCATGGGCCACCTTAAGGCGACGATCATGTGAGGGAGATTTCGGTAACCCAGAAACACATCACTGACATAGGAGCCGTCTTCAGCACATTTAATGAACCACTCTTGATCCCTGTAATCTTTCCCTATCAAAGAAAAGGGCCCGGAATAGCTAATCTGTGAACCGGAATCGTCGATCAATCCCAGATCTACAAAACCGCCGAATCCCATCTTGAGATTGTGCAAAACCTGTGACAACTCATCCGAGGACCTAAGCGCCTCGATGTTCTTCTGCTGAATGATGAATGTCAAGGCATCGAGGCGTTCCTGTAAAAAATAGGTGACGGTCCGCCTTGTGTTGGATGTGAGACGGATGATTCGAAGGTCATTCTCATTGTCGATAGCCTTGTCTTGAAGCATATAGGTAAATATGAGCAGAATCGTCATTGGCGCAATAGAGACAAAGGCTCGAAGCGAGACGGAACTTAGGTAAAATCTTCTGTAGTTGAAAAGGGTTTGGGCTTGACCCATGGATGTCCCTGCATTCCAGAACCTCCGTTTGAAGTGAGTCGCGAAATTTTTAATTGGATTCATCTCTTTTCTCAGACTTTTGGGTGAGGGCTGCTTCAAGCTCCGAGATCTTTCCGGGCTTATTGAAACAGGCAATCGCGCCAAGTTGAAGACAGGTCTTAAAATCCTGCTCATCCGCATGGCCGGATAGGATCACAACCCTCAAATGAGGAAGGGTTTCCATTGTCTTTCTGAGAACCTCGATCCCGTCAATATCCGGCAGGCGAAGATCTAAAATCATGCCGTCAAAACTGTCGCTTCGCAGCAGTAAAAGAGCAGTCCTTCCATCATAGACCGGTGTCGCATCAAATCCCCTGAGCGCCAGTCTTTGTGACAGAACATCTGCGATTTTCTTTTCGTCGTCAACTACAAGGATCTTCATATGCGCCATATTGCAGCATAAGGAGGGATTGACATCAAGATAATTGTTTAATAAATAGACATGTGTTTCATATCTCGCTACACGCTTTTCTGTCCGAGGGGAGTGGTAAGGCATAGACTAGGAACCATGGGAATAGGCAACGCGAAAGGGTCTTGAGGCCATGTCTCTGAAATATTTGAAAAATTCCTGTTTCTTCGTCAACTTGATGCTGTTCATGTTACTGGCCCATCCCCTGACAGCCTCAGCGGCCGAAAATATGGGCGCTAACGAGGTGGGACAGCCCTGGTGGTTCTGGCCCCTGATATTATTCATATTCTGTTTTGGACTCGGTATCATCGCCGTCCTGGCGGGTGTGGGCGGGGGGGTCCTCTACGTTCCTTTGGTCAGCGGGTTTTTTCCCTTCCACATCGATTTTGTACGCGGCGCAGGACTCATGGTGGCCTTGGCCGGTGCGCTGGCAGCCGGACCGGGTCTTCTGAGACGAAATCTCGCGAGCCTTCGCCTGGCACTCCCGGTGGCATTGATCGCCTCCGCGAGTTCCATCGTCGGCGCCATGTTCGGACTCTATCTCTCCAGACTGAATCCGGACATCGTCCAAGTCTGCTTGGGCACCACCATCGTGGGAATCGCGATTCTCTTGCTGCTTTCAAAGAACACTGAAAAGCCGATTGTAGAGAGGCAGGACGCGTTGGGTCTCGCCCTGGGCGTTCACGGTGCCTATCTTGATCAGGGGACCCGTGAAGAGGTCAGTTGGAAGATTCATCGAACCCCCATTGGGCTTGCGATGTTCATCCTGGTCGGGTTACTTGCCGGTATGTTCGGCCTGGGAGCAGGATGGGCCAATGTTCCGGTGCTCAATCTTATCATGGGCGTGCCCTTAAAGGTATCCGTGGCCACGAGCAAATTTCTCCTCTCCATCACGGATACATCCGCGGCCTGGATATACATGAACAAGGGATGTGTGATTCCTTTAATCGCCATCCCCTCCATTCTGGGACTGATGTTTGGATCATTTGTCGGAGTAAGACTCCTGAGCATCGCTAAGCCCAAATTTATTCGCTATATGGTCATTCTTGTCTTGTTTTTCGCTGGAGCCAAGGCCATAGACAAGGGGCTCGGCCTCGGAATTCTCGGCTGAAGAAAGGAGTTTAGTGATGAGTAATGGGACACCTCAGAACCTGAAGCCCATGCCTGAGCAGATCGCTTATGCCAACGTTCTATTTATTGGGGCGTGGACAGGTATCGTGTTGATGATCATCACTTACATCATCTATATAGGAGGCATACTACCGCCACATGTAGATGTCTCTCTAATCACACAGCACTGGGACAAAGGGGTTGATGAATTTCTGGAGATCACCCATTCACCGCACGGATGGGGGTGGCTGACTCTCCTGAGCAAAGGAGATTTCATCAACTTCATCGGAGTGGTCCTTCTTGCCGTACTGACAATAATCTGTTATCTCCTTTTGATCGTTGGATACAAAAAGAGAGGAGACTGGGCCTATTTCGTAATAGCCATACTCGAGGTTGCGGTCTTGTCTCTGGCCGCCTCCGGCCTCCTGGGCGCTGGTGGTCATTAGAAGACGGGCTTCTTTCCAAAAAAGGAAAGGTTCAATGTCATGAAAGAAAAAGGATTCAACGTACTACTGGTGGACGATGAAAAGAAGTTTCTGGACTCCATCGCGGAGCGCATACGTCTGAAGGGGTTCGAGCCATTCCCGGCCACCAGCGGAAAAGAGGCCCTGGAAATAGCCCGTAAGACAAAGTTCTACGCGGCGGTCGTGGACCTCAAGATGCCAGACATGGACGGGTTGACCACGATCACCAAGCTCAAAGAAATCCATCCCCAAATAAAGACCGTCCTCCTGACAGGATTCGGCGATGAGAAAATCAAAGAAGCTGCTGAGGCTCTTGATACGGCCTATTTCGAGAAGGATGAGATGGGGAGGTTCTGGAGTTTCCTCACAGGCATGGCGCAAAAAGGGCCCAACATCCTGTTGGTGGAAGATGAGAAGAAGTTTCTGGACTCCATCGCAGAACGCATGCGTCTGAAGGGATTTGAGCCATTCCCGGTCACCAGCGGAAAAGAGGCCCTGGAGATCGCCCGTAAAACAAAGTTCTATGCTGCGGTCGTGGACCTCAAGATGCCCGACATGGACGGGTTGACCACGATCACCAGGCTCAAAGAAATCCATCCCCAAATAAAGACCGTCCTCCTGACAGGATTCGGTGATGAGAAGGTGAAAGAAGCCGCCGAAGCGTTAGACTCGAACTACTTTGAGAAAGATCAAATGGGGGGATTCTGGAGTTTCGTGAAGAGGCTTCAAAAGAACCTTGAAGACAGCATGGCCGCTGCGGGAATGGCTGATGGAGGAGATTTGGAGGATGCAGTCAGAATAGGGAAAAAGAAAGAGGATCCCTAAATGTTCTTTCTCATACTCCACAACCTCCTTGAAAAAGACGCTCCGCAGGTAGCAGCGCTTTTTTTCTACAAATCGTTTTTTAACATAACGGTTTAACCATTAAAGACACAAACTGGAATAAGACTATTCACTAAGCAAAGGAGGTCTAATCATGAATGATGAAGAAAAGCAGATTGCGCTTCTCATCGTTGACGACGACGAAAGATTCCTTTCGACTATTGCTGAACGGCTCGGCCTAAAGGATTTTGATGTGACCACTGCCACCGAAGGAAAGCAGGCCATTAAAGCCGCCAAGAAGGGAGCGTTTGACGTGGCGATCCTGGATCTCATGATGCCTGGTATAGATGGCATGGAACTCCTCAAAATCCTGAAGAAGAAGCATCGGTTCTTGGAGGTGGTCATGTTGACGGCCCATGCTTCACTTGATTCGGCGGTGGAGGCCACGAAGCTGGGGGCATTCGGCTACCTCGAAAAGCCTTATGATTTCGATAAACTTCTGGGAGTTCTCAAGGATGCCTACAAGAACAGAATCAAAAGGAAATTCGAACATGACAAAAAGCGTCAGGAGGAAATCGATATGTTAGCCATGGGATCGAGCCCCATGGGCATTCTCAGGGCGCTTAAACATCTGGATGATGACGAGAAATAGGAACCAGGGCGACACCGGCGCCAAAAAGAGCCACACATATGGCTGAGAATATGATGGAACATTATTATTTGTTCTTCACGTCAAGGGTTCGCTGGTCACGGCAATAAACCACCTGATCACTCTTTCCCTTCGGGAGGCGATATAAAACTGGAAAGACTCCTCACCGTCAAGCTAGAGTACTTCTAATGCACCCCAAACTCATCTGTCGATTTATAGGAATCCTCCTCTTTTTCCTGGGTCTCTCTATGGCAGCCCCCTTGATGGTCTCCCTCATCCATAAGGAGGAAAGCACCCGGGCACTGTTCTACTCCCTCCTGATCACCACCGGCACAGGCCTGTTGCTCTTCATCGGCGCTAAAAAAAATGACGCGGTCCACCTGAGCCATCGCGACGGCGTAGCCATTGTCACCTTGGGGTGGGCAGCCGCGGGCCTCGCAGGGGCCATCCCTTTTCTTTTCTCAGGCGCCATCCATGGCTTTACAGAGGCATATTTTGAATCCGTTTCCGGATTTTCCACCACGGGGGCCTCAATACTCACGGATATCGAAAGTCTTCCCAAGGGGATTCTCCTCTGGAGAAGCCTGACACAGTGGTTCGGGGGAATGGGAATCATAGTCCTCTCTATTGCCATCCTTCCTTTCCTGGGAGTCGGTGGAATGCAGCTTTACAAGGCCGAAATCCCCAGCCCGGTGGTGGACAAATTGAAGCCCAGAATATCGGACACGGCCAAGACCCTTTGGAAGGTCTATGTGTTGATTACAGTCCTTCAGGTCATTCTTCTTCTGGCAGGAGGGATGTCCCTTTTTGATTCACTGTGCCACGCCTTCTGTACCATGCCCACGGGCGGCTTTTCTCCCAAGAATCTTAGTATCGCCCACTACAACAGTCCCTATTTTGACTGCATCATTATCGTCTTTATGCTTCTTGCAGGGATCAACTTCTCCCTGCACTATAGACTCATCAAGGGAGAATTCACACTCTTCGGAAAAGATCTTGAATGTCGTGTTTTTCTCTCTCTGGTCATTCTATTTGTTATCCTGGTGACTCTAGATATCCATGAAACCGTCTATGAGTCTCTCTCCAAGGCATTTCGGTATGCCGTCTTTCAAGTGAGTTCCATTATTACCACCACAGGTTTTGTCACCGCGGATTACGATCAATGGCCGGCTTTTTCTAAAACACTCCTTCTCCTGTGCATGTTTTTGGGTGCCATGGCCGGCTCCACGGGTGGCGGCATGAAGACAATGCGCGTTATGTTGCTCGTTAAACACTGTTATAACGAAATATTTCGAATCATACATCCTCATGCGATCACATCTGTGAAACTGGGAAAGAAACCGGTTCCAGCCGATGTGTTGAGCAGCGTATGGGGGTTCTTTCTTCTTTTCCTGGGCCTTTTCCTCGTATCGGTTCTGGTCATGACATACCTTGGATTGGACATGATCTCTGCGATCGGCTCTGTGGCCGCATCCATCGGCAATATCGGCCCAGGCCTGGGACTGGTGGGGCCGACAGGAAATTATGTTCCCATTCCCTTTCTTGGGAAATGGGTCCTGATCTTTTGTATGTTTTTAGGGCGACTGGAGATCTACACGGTCATCGTATTACTGATGCCCGCATATTGGAAAAAATAGACGGAACGAGAGTCTATTTTTAATGTGGTGAGAAAAAAGGGCAGCTCTTTTGTAATACGCAATCACTCTTGTCCAAGATCGCCGGCTTTAATCCCCATTTCCCTGGACCCTGGACTCGAATAGTGATATTTATATAGACACATCACTCCGAAGATAGAACCCAGAAAGAGGTTAATCATGGCCATCATCACCATTAGTCGCGGTTCTTACAGCAAAGGCAAGGAAATCGCCGAGAGAGTCGCAGAACGTCTTGGATATGAATGCATTGCCAGGCGTGTTCTTCTCGAAGCCTCAGGTGACTACAATATCCCTGAGGTAAAACTCGTGAGAGCGATTCATGACGCTCCATCATTTTTTGGAAACCTCTCGCGCAAGAAAGAGAAATATGTATCATTTGTTCAAGCCGAAATCCTAGAGCATTTTAGAAAGGACAATGTTGTCTATCACGGACTCGCCGGTCATTTTTTCGTGAAGGGGATATCACATGTTCTCAAGGTGAGGGTAATTGCTGATTTGGAGGATCGTGTAAAACTTGAAATGGAGCGTGAAGGCATATCGAGAAAAGAAGCCCTTGAGGTCTTACTGAAGGATGATGAAGAGAGAGTAAAATGGAGCAAAAACCTGTACGGGATAGATACGCGGAAGGCAGACCTCTATGATTTAGTCATTCACATTCACAAATTGACAGTGAAAGATGCAGTGGACATCATATGTCATGCCGCCGGCTTATCACAATTTCAAGCCACGCCTGAATCTCAAAGAGCCATTGACGGATTGGCACTTGCCGCTCGCGTTAAAGCCGCCCTGGTGGATGTCAGACCGGACATTGAAGTGACTGCTGAAGATGGAATCGTGTTCGTGAAGACAGAAGCGCCAATCATCCATGAGGCCTCTTTGGTTCGGGAAATACAGGAAATCTCTAAAAACATTGCCGGTATCAAAGAGACAAAGATCAATATCATCCCCTCTGACGTGGAATGACATTTGGTAAAGAAACATACCCCATTCCACGCAAACTCAAGATATTCACGATATAAGCCAAATCATGAACCGTGCATGAAGGTTGATTTTTCTTGAAGTATAGGCCCCATCGTAGTATGCATTTGGGTCGGCATAACGATGTTTTCCGTATTCCTCCAGGAAAAACCCAAAATAGCATTCGACCACCACATAATTGCTATAAAAACAATAAGTTATCACCTTAAACAAGCAGTTAAATCAGGGGATATCGGGGATCTGGCTTAATCAGATATATGGTCTATAAAAAAAAACGCTTGAACCTGAGAAACAAATACATAGTTTAATTCTATATGGTTATCGAGGAGGTCAAAGCCATGTACTCAAAAACAGTGATGGATCACTTTAAGAATCCTAGAAACGTCGGGGTGATCGAAAATCCGGATGGAGTTGGGGAAATAGGGAACCCTTTGTGTGGTGATATGATGAGTATCTATCTGCGAATAGCGGATGACACCATAAAAGACATCAAGTTTCAGACATTCGGTTGCGGTGCGGCCATTGCCGTTTCCAGTATGCTGACTGAACTGGCCAAAGGGAAGAGTATCGAGGAAGCAAAGAATATCTCTAACAAGGACGTGGCCAAAGCCCTTGAGGGTCTACCCAAGAACAAGCTTCACTGCTCGAATCTGGGTGCGGACGCCCTTCACCAGGCCATCAAGGATTACGAGGCTCGCAAGGCAGGGAAGCTAAAGGATGGATTGGAAGGAGCTGAGTCAGACAAACACACTCATGATGAGAAGTGCTACTGCCCCTACTGCGACAGTCAGATCTCTGAAGGAGAAACCATCTGTAAAAATTGCGCGCTCAATGTGGATGACCAGCAGGAATCCCAGGATGCAGGAGAGTGATGAAATGAACATATTAAACTTGGATCACATCTCGGCAAATCCGCTACTCCCTGAAGTACAGGAGGCCATGATCAAGGCCGTTCAAGGGAATTACGGCAACCCGTCCAGTCAGCACAGTATGGGGGAACAGGCATCGGGGGCCATTGAACAGGCCCGTGAGTCTTTGGCACGTCTTATCAACTGCAAGGCGCCGAAGGAGATCGTGTTCGCATCCTGTGGCACGGAATCGGTCAATCATGCCATAAAAGGCATTGCCCTGGCCAATTCAAACAAAGGCAAACACATTGTCTCTTCTAATATTGAGCACAATGCCGTCATTCGAAGTCTACGCCGACTGAAAATGATGGATTTTCAGTTGACGTCAATCCCAGTGGATAAATATGGTCGGGTCAATCCTGACCATGTGGTCAAGGCCATTAGAGAAGATACCATTCTTGTCAGCATTATGCACAGCAATAATGAAGTCGGGACTATACAACCCATTAAAGAGATATCCCAAATCACGAGAGAAAAGAACATTCTCTTTCATACGGATGCAGTAGATTCCGTGGGGGTCGTCCCCATTGACGTACAAGAACTGGGGGTTGATGCCCTGAGCTTTGCTTCCAATCCATTCTACGGCCCCACAGGTGTAGGGGGATTATATGTCCGCACGGGGGTGAAGCTCTGGCCTTTGCTGGAGGGGGGTGCCCAGGAAAACAATAAGCGTGCGGGCGCTGAAAATATTGTCGGAATTATCGGAATGGGCGTTGCAGCTGACCTGGCAAAGAGGGATATGGCATCAAGAGTCTCTCACCTGAAAAACCTCAGAGCCAAACTGCTTCAGGAGCTGCCCAACTATATTGATGAATACCATATCAATGGCGACCCGGAGCACTGCCTCCCCAATCTGGTGTCCTTGTCTATACAGTATATTGAAGGGGAGAGTGTCGTGCTGATGTTGGATGATGATGGTATCGAGGTATCCACACGTTCGGCATGCGCATCCGGTTCTCTTCGGGCCTCCCACGTATTGCTGTCCACCGGGCTTGGATTCGCGGACGCACAAGGGACGTTGGTCATTACCTTCGGAATCGACAATACCGAAGCTGATATCACTCGATTCTTAACAGCGCTCAAGCAGACAGTAAAAACTCTGAGAGCATATTCTCCGCTATACAATAAATAAATGCTAGGGGAATGATCTCATCTCAAGCCTATCCCTGCCCTCAAGGTGAGTTGATCGGAAAAAAGGCTGGCTTCCATTAGGCGAAAACAAGCGTCCGGTATACCGCGTTATCTCGTCAGCATTTCACTGATTTGTTTCAACGTGTCTTTATCGGTCTGCTGGATCATCTTCATCAACTCCTGCCGCTCTGATGAAATCTGGGAAGACGTTTCCTCAGGTTCAACCTGAAGGATTTCCGCGATCGATTTTACCAGCTTCTCAGGTGCAATCGGCTTTTCTAAGATATAGCGAGGCCGCAACCCGGAAGTAAACGCGTAAAAATCTTTGACATCATCGCTCCCGAATTCGTCATGGGCATGGGCAGTGATCACAATGACCGGGAGTCTTTTGAATCTTTCATCCTTCCTTAGTGTTCGAATGACCTGGATCCCTGATTTTCTTGGCATGACCATATCTAATGTCATCAAGTCCGGCGGATTTGCTTCCACCTTTTCTAAAGCGTCCTCACCATCAACGGCCGTTTCAACCTGAAATCCGACATCTCTTATGCATGCCGCTAAAAAACTTCGGACATCGGGTTCATCATCCACAACAAGGACCTTCTTTTCTGAAGCATGTGCCATTGCATCGACTCCTTTCATTCATTAAGTTTCCTCTTGAGGCAATTCACACGCCCTCTTCTGAGCCCCAGAGACATCGTTCTTGAGTTTTCCCATCGCTTTGGCCAGTTCTATCAGTACGCCAAGTCCTTCCTTAACTTCCTGATCGCACATAGCGGATACTAGTCTGAACGGTCCTATTTTCTTACATCCCTTTAAGTCGACATGAGACGGGAGGTTCGCCATTCTTTCTAGAAACTCCTTGGATTTGGGATCAGATAGTTGCTTCGTTACTCCGAGCAAACCCACAAGGGCATCACCGATCTGATCAATGTCTTCAGCACCATAGGCTTCAGCCACCTTGGCGCGGATGTCCAATGTCGCCTTGAGCACGCGGAATACTCCTCTTTGCTCCAGTTGGTCAAGGTACGTAATCATCTGAGGTACACCGGACTTCAGGAGAGGTTCAATATCTTTTGCCAACTCAACTATGTTGGATAGCTGCCTTAAAGCGAAGATAAGATCATTGGTTCTTCGAAAGGTCTGCTTGATAAGGGTTAAAAAATCCTCCAGCTGAAAACCTGCTTCAATCTCTTGGAGTTCACTGGTCAGGGTCTTGAATGCACTGGTTTGCAGAGGGATGAGATCATCTTTCAATTCATTGATGCTTCTGGAGAATCGTATGACCGGTTCTATCTGTGACTCAATATTCTCCAGCTTCATCAGGATTAATTCTTCATTGGTCATGGCCGCCTCCTATTCAGTCTCAGCTCTTGGTAGTGTTTTCCCGGCCATGGTCATCTGGGGTTCCAGTGGCAAATCTTGGCCGGTGAGTAACAAATTCCAATAGACCCATTTGAACATCATCTTACCCCAGTAATTGGTTACGCTCTCCCCGAGTAGATCAAAGGGACCCAGGCCCGGAAAAGGGTATTTCCCGGGTAGGGGTTCGGTTTTGTAATTGAAATCAATCAAATAGGCTTTATCATTGCCGGATACAATAAAACAGGTGGAATGACCATCAAAAGCGGGTTTGGGTTCTTGACCGTCGATTTCCAGAACAAGATTTTCGACCACTATATCAGACTCATAATGGGCCACCGCGCCAGCTTTTGAGGTGGGCACATTCGTCGCATCCCCAATGACATAGATGTTGTCGAATTTCTCAGCCTTGAGGGTATGGTTGTCTGTAAATACATAACCCATCCCATCACCCAATCCTGACTCTTCAATAAATGCTGCGCCCAAATTGGGCATCGTCGAAACCATCAGGTCGTATTCTATCTTCTCACCTGTGACTGACTCGATTGTATTTTCCTCCACATTGACACCTGAGAGCTGGTAATCGGGTGTGACCAAAATATCTTTTTCCTCTGCTGCCGCACTGAGTATTTTGGTTGCGATCGGTTTGGTAAAGACCCCTGTGTTTGGTGTAACAAAGGCAATCTCGACTTTGTCTCGAACCCCATGTTTGGTGAAATGCCAATCGGCCATGTAGATAAACTCCATGGGTACAACAGGACATTTATGGGGCATCTCCGCAATATTAAAGACCAGCCGGCCTGATCTGAAATATTTCATTCTCTTGTAGAGGGCAACGGCTCCGTCCAGGGAGAAAAAGGTATGGACATTGGAATTCGGATCGGGTTTCCACTCCTCCAATCCTTCAACCTCTTGAGGAACCGGTTTGCATCCGGTGGCGATCACCAGCCAATCGTAGTCGTATTTACCCGTCTTTCCTTCTACTTGCCGAGTATCTGTGTTTACCCCTACAACTTCATCAAAGACAAAATCAACCCCTTTGGGAATGAAATCGCGTTTGGGCTTCATGCAATCTTGTGCTGTATAGATGCCAAAGGGAATGAATAGCCAGCCCGGTTGATAATGATGTACTTCATCATTATCGATGACCGTTATTTTCCATTCCAGAGGATCTAATTCCTTCCGCAGTTTGGCTGCAACCATAGTTCCACCTGCACCTGATCCTAAAATGAGCACTTTCTTCATATTTATTCTCCTCCTTATCTATCCTTAGCCACTAAACTCAATGTGAGACGTAACCTTTGTAGAATATGCCACATTGTGGTACATATGTCGAGAGAATATATTCCTTTCAGAGAGAATCCAACTATTGACGAGCGGCAAAAAGTACGCGCTCTTACTCAGACTTTCTACTCCTCTAATACTTGTTTTTTCTAATTAACTCTTTGAAAAACAAAAGATATTCCGGGACTGCCTTCCTGAAATCAGATGATACTATTAAGATAAGGCTTGGGCTGTAGTTCTAGAAAATGATGTCAACAATAAATCCTACATTTACAAACTATATTAATATGGTATATTTTAAGAGAATAGGTTGTGGTTCGCATTGTTGTCAAGGAAAATATCCTTCATTTCTGTTAAATATGAGAAGACACAGATTATTCCATATACTATTCCTTTGAAGACATGATACGATTGAGTCTCAACAAAAGCTGTGCCTCTCAACCTTGCCCATTCGGTCCATTCATTGATATCAACTGCCTGCCGGGGATCAGATATGACAAAGACGATTTTCATCATTGACGATGAACCCGATATAAGGGACTACTTGATGGCCCTGCTGGATGATCATGGCTATACCACCCGGAGTGCCGATGAAAAAGAATCGATCTTCGAAACCGTTACAAAGCTCAGACCGGATTTGATCATTTTGGACATTATGATGCCCGAACGATCCGGTCTTTCGATATACAGAGAATTACGAACCTCACACGAGACCGCAGATATTCCGATTGCTTTACTGACGGGTGTGACCTCCGATACGGTGTATTTACTAACCGCTATTTCAGAATTCCTTGAAAAAGAATCAATCCCTTCACCGAACTGGTTTATTGATAAACCCATCGACATTCCCGAACTCCTCAGTTCAATCAAATCACTTCTTGACGAAGGGAGGAATCCGCCTGATGTTGCCACCTAAGCAAGTGGATGATTGGATCAAGAACGAACTATTCGACGGCGTTCCCATTGGGATTGCTGCAATCGATCGAGCGTTCAATATTGTCTATGCCAACAAAGCATTTGAAAAAAGATTCGGACTTTGGCAAGGTCGCAAATGCTACTCCGTCTATAGGAATCGATATTCGATCTGTCCTCAATGCAGCGCGACCGCAGCATTCAAAGACGGCACAAAGAAGATCAATGAAGAGGCCGGTTATGACAAAGACGGGAATTTGATCCGATACATTAAGTACACGATTCCGATCTTTGACGATGATGGCGATATTCCATTTCTGATTGAAATGGGTATCGACATTACCGAATCCGATCAAATTCGTCGGGAATACGAACTCCTTTTTGACCAGGTCCCATGCAACATATTGTTGATTAACCGGGATTTTCACATCGTCAAGACTAACGCAAGGGTCCGTGAGATACTTGGCCATCTGGAAGGAGAACACTGTTTTTACGGGCTCAAAGGGCAGGATCATATGTGCTTTGAATGTACGGCCCGCCAGACCTTTGAGGATGGAAAACTGCATACCGGCCATCACGTATGGAAAACCAAGGACGGACAAACCGTCCACCAGCATGTCATCACTGTCCCTCTCAGACTGATTGATGACACTGACGACTTTGATATCGTCATGGAGATGGCAGTGGATGTCACCCAAACCTTGCAGTTGGAGGATGGGCTGAGATTTGCACATTCATTTCTTGAAACCATGATCAGCTCATCTATGGACAGTATTTTCGCCATCGACCAAAGTGATGAGGTCTCCATCTTCAACCTTGCGGCGCGAAGATTATTTGGAATAAAGGATGGTCAGCAAGTTGTTAGAAGTAATCTGGCCTCATTTTTGCCTAAAGGCCTCTTAGAACAGATGACCGAAGAGGGCGGTCCTGTTTTCTTACCGGAGACAACCATCCGGAACACAAATGGGGAGACAATTCCTGTCCGTCTGGTGTCCAATCAAATCGTGATTGACAACGAATTATTGGGTACTGCTTTTTTCATTCAAGATCTTAGTGAGATCAAGCAGCTTGAGAATGAAAAGCTTGAGGCTGAGCGGCTCGCGGCTGTTGGACAAACAGTAGCCGGTCTGGCCCACGGTGTGAAGAACCTTATTGCCGCCATTGAAGGCGGCATGTATATGTTAAGCACAGGTATTCAAAAGGGGGATATTGAGCGCCTTAAGAAAGGTGTGGATATGCTGCAACGCAATGTAGAACGCATTTCATCGTTTGTGAAGACGTTTTTAGATTTCTCCAAAGGAAGAGAAATTCTAGCGAAGTTGAGTCATCCCGAGGATATTGCTCAGGAGGTTGTGGAAAATTATACGACCAAAGCAGAGAAACTCGGGATCATTCTAACCCATGAATTCATAAATGATATTGAGCCCGCCCCTATTGACTATGAAAGCATGCATGAATGCTTAACTAATTTGGTCGGGAATGCCATTGACGCCTGCCAAGTCAGTGACGACGGTATGGGGACTTTCGTAAGGGTCAAGACTTTTGAAAAGGAAAAAGTAATTTTTTATGAAGTGGCTGATAACGGCTGTGGAATCGACTATGACCTGAGAAAAAAGATCTTTACCACCTTTTTCACCACAAAAGGGCTTGGAGGAACGGGCCTGGGCCTACTCATGACAAAAAAGATTGTTCAGGAACACGGCGGCAGGATCGACCTCGAATCCGAACCAGGTAAAGGGACTCTCTTTCGAATCTCTCTTCCCCGTCACCGATTGCCGCCGATAGCACCAGAAGATTAGGCGACTTTCCTCTTGACACACAAATAGTAATTCCCTACATTTCAGATCGAAAAAGGCTGTCTAAGATTGAAAAATATCCATAGGTTGTTTAGGATTCAAGATTTCCCTTCATCACAAACAAACCAAGCGATGAGAACGCCTCGCATTAGTATAAGCAATATAAAAACATCAAAACGAGGTTACTTAAATGAGAAATTGCCATCCATTCAGACAGGTGCCCGCAAGGGAGATCATATGTGCGTTCTTTGTGTTGTTGCTTTGCGTCGCATGGACAGCGGACTGTAAGGCTGTTGAGCGAACCCGGATAAGCGGAACCGTTAAATATCAAGGCGCTCCGGTATGTGCGATGGTATTGGCCAATGGTGTACATCAGTTTACATGCAACGGTGATGGTAGCTTTGATCTAACAAGTGTGCCTTTTGATTCTAATGAAGAGATTACTTTGTATGCGTTCTGTAGTGGATTATCACCGTACAAGACTATTCTGACAGACGGTGAGATGGGTTTAGAAATTGAATTTTCATCTGACCCGAACGGAAAACAACCGGTGGTCTCAATCGATACCTTCGAAGTAGGGCTCACCAAAACCGGATGGGTTAATATTTCAGGGACCATTGAGAATGCCGCGGGCACGCCCCTATGCGCTATGATTCTGATCAATGGGCAATACATGTTCACCTGCAAAACACTTGGGAAGTTCAGCTTGACCGTACCGTTAGGCAGCAACAACACAATAACGCTTTATGGATTCAGCAGTGGTTTAATGCCTTATAAGGAAACCATTCATGTTCATACGTTTGAGGATTTCAACAATGGTTCGGGGGGATTCCAAGAATCCGGACCTTTTTCCCTGTCAAATGATACCTTACTTTTCAGCGGAGACAGAACGGATTCTTACAGTTTCACTTCCTGGAACGGTGGAGACAACCCCTCACAAAATTGGTATCCACAACCCGGCGATTCGAATTACTTCGATAACTTCAATGTCTCAGTCATCACCAATTGGGAGGATGGTTATGAAAACTATACCTACGGTCTGGTTGTTTGTACTCGGAGAAATGCATCGGGAAATGTTGATGCTATCCTGTTTAATATCATTAAGGATGGTTACTATATAATTTATACGGTAATAGACGGTATTAGTGAGATATTAGTCAATTGGACACCATCTTTCCTTCCGGACATTGAGGGTCAAGCGAACAAATTATCCATCCAAAAAGAGAGTAATGAGTACCGGTTTTTCATCAACGATTCTGAGGTAAAAAATCTATTGATAGATGGATTCACTGGAGGTGGGTTAGCCTTAGGCTCAAGTCAACAGGTTGATGTTCAATTTGATGATTTTATGGTAACAGATCCTTATAGAAAAGAAACGTTAATCCCTTCCTTTAGTTATCTCGAAATACTGAAAGACTCCGTTTATAAAGTGATGACGTCTACCTACTTGTGGTATGACACAGTTCCGACGGTTGATCTGACCAGCTATGACTCCGCTGAAGAGCTTTTAGAAGACCTTATGTACAAAGACCTTGACAGATGGAGTTATATTATATCCAAAGAAGAATATGATAGTTTAATAGAGGAAGGCAGATATATTGGCTTAGGTTTCGGCATGAAATTTACTGAAAACGATGAATGCAGGATTAGAATTGTTTATCAAAACTCTCCAGCGGCTGCTGCAGGTTTGATGCGAGGTGATAGGCTTGTTGAAATCAATGGAAAAACGATTGAAGAGATCGAAACCAATGATCTTTGGGACACGATTTTCGGTGACGATGAAATCGGAGTTATGGTTAATTTGAAGATTGAAGATTCCACAGAGACAACAAGAAGCCTAAGTCTGGAAAAGGACTGGGTTACCATAGGTTCGGTTCAATATGAAGACGTATTCGATATAGACGGCCTAAAGGTTGGTTATCTTGTCTTCAATGAATTCATGGAAACTTCCAACGAAGATCTTGAAACGGTTTTTACTTCTTTTTTCCAAGAGGGGATAGACGAATTAATATTGGATTTACGATATAATCCAGGGGGCTTAGTATTCATTGCGCGGTACTTATCAGAGTTAATCGCCGGTACACATATAGAAGGTAAGGTGTTTGCGCAATTTACACATAATGACAAATATAGCGCATGGGATGATATATATGATTTTTCTAGCGCAGACTATTCATTGAATTTAGATAGAGTCATAGTGATTACCTCTGAACAAACCTGCTCTGCCAGCGAATTGGTCATCAATTGCTTGAAGCCGTTCATAGATGTTGTTGTGATTGGTTCAAACACGTGTGGTAAGCCCGTTGGCATGATTGGATACGATTTGATCGATAAACATATCAGCCCCATTGAATTTAAAACTGTAAACGCCAATGGTGAAGGAGATTATTTTGACGGTATACCGCCGACATGCGGTTGTGAAGATGACTTGATGAAACAATTCGGAGATGAAGAAGAGAGCTCTCTAGCGGAAGCCCTGAATTATGTGCGGAACGGCTCTTGTACAAGCGATTCATTGCTGGCAAAAACAATAAAGGCAAAAAGGCCCCACAAGGAGGTGCCGATGAGAGGTTTCAGAAAAGAGATTGGCGCTTTTTAGGGGAGTCGGAGGCTAAAAGAGAGAGCTGAAGACTTCACAGGACCGACAGATCTTGATTTTTTCCTGCCAGTCCTTATGAACCATACCATCACATATGGTCCCATTAATAAACCAGCAGAGCCTCCCTGCCTGAAATTCCCAAGCCGGACACTCTCTCTTTTGTTCAAACGGACATTTCTTGATTACCCAGCAAGGTTTTCGATGTCTATAGTTTCCTTTTTTGGCGGCAAGAAAATAGAGTTGCCGTTCGGCATGAGCCGGCACCCTGCGCCAACCCTGCTCGTAGCTGTGGATTGCTTTGATAGAGGTCCCGAGTAGTTGGGCCATCTGAATTTGCGTCTTATTCAGTTTTTTTCGGAGTTGGATAAATTCTTCGCTTTCCAAAAGAACGCCTCCCGAAACACCTTGATGATAAAAAAATAAGGCCTGCACAATTAATACTACTTTGTAGTACTTCGGTCAATAAAGAAGTAGTGCTTCGTATCATATATTCACGGATTTAAGCAAAAGATGAGGTATGGGCTGTTCTCTCAAGACGATATCTCGGAAAAAATTCCACCGAACCCCGTAGTGATCTGAACTTTGAGGGGGTATGCCCCGGGGTACACCCGGGGAGTACGCCTCAGAACCTATGGCAGAATGTATTGTTCGCTAGGGAGAAACGGCCTCTTAAACCCTCAAAGTTCAGATCACCGCCACTGGCCCCTATAGATATCGTCTTGAGAGAATAGTCCATGCCTTATTTCATGTCAGAATAATCGGGAATTCCAAAAAGAACCTCGAATATCAGTCCAAGAAACTGTGATACGACGCACTAGGACCTTCGAAAAAGGGCCCATTTTGTTCAAGGTCAAGTCGAAGATCCCGGACTTTGAGCGGGGAAAGGTGAGATGGGGGAGATGAGGATCTTTTTTTGATAAAGAAGATAATGGCATTGGAATGGTCGGGGAGAGAAGGGAAAAAGGGGCTGAGGAAGAAGGTTGTTTTGACCTCCTTATGTGCCTTTGGAACAAAACCGATCCCAGCCCATCAGATGTGCTGCCCCCGCAATGGTCGTTCCGTAAAACAGGACAGGTTTTTGGTACAAAAAGTCTTCAATAGTGCCGTTCACCAGGGTCGTGCCTGTGACGAGAAGCAGATCGGCCCAGGTAATCGCCTCTTGCGTTGCCCTGGGTCCCTCAACCTCAACCTGAAATTTCTGAGTCCCGATATTATTCGGGTCCAAATCGATGACACGCATGGAATGCGATGGGGCCAAGGACTCGATCATACGAGGTTGGAACCCGATTTGGAGGATCTTCACCTGGCCGTAACGCGTTTGAATATACTGCCTCAGCTCTTCAGCACACTGGGCCGGTCTTTGATCGCGGCAATGGACGGTTCTTTCAACCCGGTTTATATGGCGGAGTAAAGCGTTTAAGGTCGCTACAAAGATTCCCCGGCGATAATTGTTATCAAGGGCCATGTTCAATACCTCTTCGATGGAGCCTTCGAAATCTCCGTAGCGGTCTGTAAAAGCCTGGCCTAAAGAACCGGCAAATTCTGCTTGCATGAGTCTTTCCTTCCCCTTTTGCAGAGGGAAATCATCTGCTTCCGGGTTACCGATGGCCTCCTCCTTGCTCAGAGCACGGGCCTTTATACGCACCTTTTGACTGAAGAGGTCTTGGTCCTTCAGTGTTTCACGTGCCCGCTTCTTTATTTCATCATAGAGTCTGTTCATCATCCTCAATTCTCCTGATTGTTCCGTCTCCCTCTTAACAAAGCAGGAAACTATAGGTGCGACTTCAAGATGAATGGTTTGAGCTCGAGTGTCGTGTCCCAGAAATATCTTACAAAATTTTTGCAAGTTCTATGACACGTTGGGGCATGAAGGTCTCTTTTCAGTTTCACCACCATCTATCCAGAGGTCGTGGAACGGTACCATATTTTTGCATATTATGAAGCAGCCCCACGAACAATGTACCCACAGCGACGGGCATTCCTTGTGCCTGTCCACCGAACGTTGTCCTCTTTGGGGGCGGTAACAGGCTTGGACGTCTTCCATGCCCCTTTTGAATCTATGCAGCAGGTACTTATTATTCAAGTTAATTCTGAGACCCGATACTAGGCCTTTCCGCAACAGCTTCCGGGGCCCGCACAGCCGGCACTCGCCGGATTGGAACCACAGCATGCAGTATCACCCGGTCCGGGGAAACTGGAGCCGGATGCCCCGGTCAGTGACGATGGCGTTGACATCATCTTCTTGAGATTGGTGCTGCCGCATTCTTTGCACTCCGGCTGGTCCCTTGAATACGCGATAAGGATTTCACTCTGTTTTCCGCAGTCCAGGCAGAGATAATCGTATAGGGGCACGGTTATGCTCCTTTGTGTCCGTTTCCGGATTCATATTCTTCAATGGCCTTTTGAAGCGTCTTATTGGTCAGCCGGATGCAGTGCTGTTTCTGGTCCGGAATCTGCTCCAACACCCGGAAGATATCACCGTCTTGAAGTTGTTTTGCTTCATCGAGCGTCTTTCCCCTGATCAAATCCATGGCAACCATGGCGGATGCAACAGCGCCCGGACACCCAAGCACTTGTATCTTGGCGTCTTTGATTCTCCCCTCTTCCACCTTCATGTAGATCTTCATGGTGTCCCCGCAGACACCGGTCAATTCCGTAATCTGGTCGGCGTCGGGCAGAAAGCCCATATTCTTTTTGTCCAGATAATAGGTGATTGCCTTATCCGAATATCCTGATCCGATAAGCAACTCACGAATACTATCCGCATCTGTTTCAATAATTTCTTTCAGTTCATTCATACTCTTTTCCTCATGATGAAATCCCGAGGTCCGCGTGATTGCACAGTACACGTCTTCCACCCTCCGTAGCAGATTACCCGTCCGTCGCAATAGCTTGCTACGGAGGGCGGCTGCGGAGGACATTTCGCGCCATTCTGTCAATAAGCTCAAGACTCATCTGCCACTCAAGTATCCCTTGATTTGTCTTAGGTCCCGCAAGAGTCTTTCCGCATCATTTTCCCCCGGGCGTTCGGGCAAGGGGTCCATCAAGCCTAGGCCCTCACTCTTTTCATGATATTCTTTCTGTGACAAACTGGTTACAGATGCGCAATGGATCATGGGGTTCACGGAAAGCAGTTTGCCTGCCAATTCAAGACCAGTCATGTCTGCGAGGGTCTCGTCCGTGATAACAAGATCAAAGTCCAAGCTCGACACACTTTTTAGGGCCTCAAGACCAGACTTTGCCCATGACACCTCCACATCTTTGTCCCTTTCCAAGGACGAGGCCAGGTCGGATAGAAGTTCTTTATCGGAGCATACCAGCAACAGGTTTTCCATTTGATTCTCCTTTACCAGTGCCCCTCGACATTGGCCTCATCTGCCAAGGGCATTTTACCGTCGAGATAGGCCTGAATGGCCTCCCTTACCGAGCCTTTGGCGTCATTGGCTACTCCTATTTTCCCTGCGTTCAGAGCCTTAAAGGCGTTTGGGCCACAATATCCCGTAAGCAAAACCTCAACTCCTTTTGAACTCACCGTGCTGGCTGCCTGAATGCCTGCCCCTTTAAATGCGTTGACATTTTCTTTATTATCCAGCACTTCGAACTCGAAGGTGTCAGAGTCGATGATAAGGATATAGGCCGCCCTTCCAAAGCGGGGATCGACCTGGGAATCCAGGTCCGTTCCTGCAGATGTCACAGCAATCTTCATGATGTCTCCTTATTCTATGGTACTATCGGCCACCACCCCCACCACAAACCTGATCATCTGTGATTTGAGGCAGGTTCCCTGCGATCAAATCTGCCACAACCGGTCTGATCTCTGCGCGTTCGGCATCGTGATACACCTCAATCCCCACCTGTCTGAAACCCATCAGGGGTCGCATCCCAATGCCTCCAACGATCAAGGCATTGACCTTGTGTCCGGCCAGGAAGTTGACGGGGACCATGCAGCCTCCCTGAACATGCTCTTGATTGGCAACCGTGGTCACCTCTTTGATTTCACCACCTTCCACATCCACTAGGGTGAACACGTCACAGTGGCCGAAGTGGCCTGATCTTGTACCATCCAGACCGCCTTGTTCTACGGATGGAATCGCTATTCTACCATCTTGCATTGATTTATCCTCCTTCAATTGAATCAGTTTAGGGCCGATACCCTACATTTCTACTCATAAATCATCATGGAGACTTTCTCCCAGATGTCTCTAACCGTTTTCCCTGTCGCTGATTTGTTGTTGTACTCAAAAATCGTCTGACCCTGGACCATGGCCCTTGTAAAGACAGGGTCAAAAGGGACCCGGCCCAAGACATCCAGGTTCATTTCCCTGGCCTTGTCCTCAACAAGCTGGGTTTCCTGGATATTGAGGTCATACTTATTCACACAGATGATGCCCGGTATCTTGAAATGAGCTGCCAGTTCTGCGACACGCTCCATGTCATGCCTTCCTGAAACCGTCGGCTCTGTGATAATCAACACGGCATCAGCCCCCCCCATAGAGGCGATGACCGGACAACCGATCCCCGGAGGTCCGTCGGTCAGAATAAGGTCAAGCCCCTTTCCTTCACCCAGCTTTTTCGCCTCCTGCCGTACAAGGGTGACCAGTTTGCCGGAGTTCTCTTCGGCAATACCTAGGCTTGCATGGACCAGGGGGCCGAAACGAGTATCTGAAATAAACCACTCTCCACAGGTGTTGTCCGGAAAATCAATGGCCTTTTCAGGACAAAAATGGACACAGACCCCGCATCCCTCACATTCAATGGAATCCACCTGAAAATCCTCACTGATGGCGTCCCAACGACATAATTCCCGGCATAGCCCGCATTCGGTGCATTTTTCCTGATTGATTATGGCCCTATGACCTGCCTCAAAATCATGTCGCTCTTGAACGTTTGGGTCCATGATGAGGTGAAGGTCCGCCGCATCCACATCTGCATCACAGAGGACCTTGTTCTCGGCCAGAGAGGAGAAAGCGGCAACTATACTTGTCTTCCCTGTCCCCCCTTTACCGCTGATGATCACCAACTCTTTCATGCGACCTGCTCCTGAATACGATCATATAAATCTAAAAACCTCCCTTTCCATTCAGGCATGACCTCGACCAGAACCTCACCCTTGGAATAGACTTCAGCGATACGCCGGTCAAAAGGGATCTCCATGAGGACAGGGACCTCTTCTTCCTTGGCATAGGCCATCACCTGGTCGTCTCCCATGTCGGCACGGTTGATGACCAATCCACATGGAATGCCCAGTATTTTCACGGCGCCTACAGCCAGTTTCAGGTCGTGGAGCCCGAAGGGCGTGGGTTCAGTCACCAGTAAAATAAAGTCAGCGCCTTTCATGGCTGCAATGACCGGACAGGACGTACCCGGAGGGGCATCGATAATCGTCAGGGTGTCCCTATGGGCATAGGTCTTGACTTCTCTGATCAAGGGAGGGGACATGGCCTCTCCTACTCTTAATCTCCCGTGAACAAACTCCAGCTCATTTCTGTGACCGGCTTCAATCACACCTAGACTCCGCCCTGTCTCCGTGATAGCTCCTTCGGGACAGACCTCCATGCATCCACCGCAACTGTGACAGAGTTCATGAAACGGAAGAACGGTCTCACCAATGACCACGATGGCCTTAAACTCACAGATCTCGGCACACTTTCCACAAAGCGTGCACTTATTTTCATCCACCTGAGGGACCGGCGTGGTGATGATTTCGCTCCTTTCAAAGTCCGCTTGAATAAAGAGGTGGGCATTGGGCTCTTCCACATCACAGTCCAGGAACCAGACTGGAGTCTCCACGGACAGGGCAAGATTTGTAGCCACTGTCGTCTTCCCGGTGCCCCCTTTTCCACTGGCAACACTGATAATCATATTATAGGCCTAATCTCAAAATGCTTCCCTTCCGTTCGACGTAACCTTCTCAGTGATAATCGTGTGTCCCTAAGACCACCTTGACTCCTATATTGGTCTCCAAGGCCTTGGCCATGTCTTCGGGGGTGGTGTAGGGACACCCTGGCTTGGCATTGGCCAGACAGGTGCTTAGGTAAATCACATCCGGTTTCACCTCTGATACTTTCACGGCCATGCCCATGTTTGCGACAAGAGGTCTACCCGGACATTCACACTTGAGAAACGCCACGACCTGTGATGGTTCCTCAAAATGAGCTTCTCCCAACGCAGCTGCTTTGAGACACCGCCACTCCCCGGGGCACCCATAGCCTTGATCCATATACGCGCCACAACCAATGACTGCGACTTTCTTCATGTTTTACTCCCTCATTCTTCTGTGTATTGATTTAATCCTGCGAACTTTCAGGTCGTGAGTTCCACGATTTGATCGACCATCTTGTTAAATTCCTGGGTGAAAGAGAGCTGGACGTTGTCCAGACTGTCTATGCTACCCATGTCCCCACCTTCAACGATGTCCGGTTCAAAGGGCAGGGATGCCAGAAGCCTTAATCCTTTTTGCTCTGCCATGACCTGAGCGCCTCGTTTTTTGAAGAGTTCAATGTCCTTTCCGCAATGAGGACACTGGAGGCCGCTCATGTTTTCAACTAAACCCAAGATTTCCATATTGACCTGTTGGCAAAAACTAATGGACTTTCTTACATCGGCTAGAGAGATCTCCTGCGGCGTTGTCACCATCAACGCCTTGGCGTCAGGAATAGTCTGTGCGATGGTCAGAGGTTCATCGCCGGTCCCCGGGGGGGAATCAACGATCAGGTAATCCAGCTCCGGCCATTCCATATCCGCGATGAACTGTCTAATTACGCCGATTTTGAGCGGTCCTCTCCAGATGGTGGCTACATCCTTGTCTTCTCCCAGGAGGGGTTCAATGGATATCACATGCATGTTGGGCAGATAACTTATGGGAATCACTTTTTCGGGGTGATTAGAAGGTTGTGGCATCCCCTTAAGACCCAGCATCCTTGGAATGCTCGGCCCATGAAGGTCCACATCCATCAGTCCCACCTTATGTCCTCTTTTGGCCAGGCTTACAGAGAGATAGGCCGCTACACTGCTCTTGCCCACACCTCCTTTGCCGCTCATCACCAATATCTTGTTCTTAATATGACTCAAGGTGTCTCGAATCACTGCATCCTGCATATCCTGCTGGTCTTTCCTGCTATTCAATCCACAGGCTTGGTTTGTCTCATCCATGTTATTTTGACTCCTGTATTTTAACACTCTAATTTCGCATCATATTCTCATGTGCGCCTATTCTATTCTTCTCGTTTCTCTTTCCTGTGCCTACGAAGGAATCCGTTTTGGTGGGACGTCCCGCGGTAACAGGTAAAGATCTGATCGACAAGACACAAAGGCCATGTCTAGACAATAATGAACTCTTTAGCAAGTGATATTTCTAGGAAACCCCGGCATCAAAAATTTGGAATGATAGAGATTCCCA
Source organism: uncultured Desulfobacteraceae bacterium (assembly GCA_964520425.1). Taxonomy (GTDB): domain Bacteria; phylum Desulfobacterota; class DSM-4660; order Desulfatiglandales; family HGW-15; genus JAFGFY01. Next base: position 21,118 of record CAZFMX010000001.1, on the reverse strand, counting down.
TGGAGATAGGCATCCAGAACTGCCTCCGGATGGCCGGAAATGCCTGAAATGATGTTTATACCGGAAGCCTCCAACATCTTTGAAAAGGACGTTGATATGGCGCCACATATCAGAGTCCGGATGCCGAGCCCCCGAATTCGAACACATTTGTGGGGTAATTCCTCTCCTTCAAAATATGTCTCAAAGCGGGATGCCTCTTTCCGGTTCACAATCTCCACGATCAATAATCTCGAGGCTGCGTCTAAGACAGGCGATATTCTATCTTCCCATATTGGAATCGCGATCTTCATTGATAACGATCCAAAACTCCAATTAAAGTCGAAGTCACAACGATATCATGATCCTTTTCGAATTTCTGAAGGCGTCGTAAAAAGACACCGCATATGACTAATGAATAAGTTAGGTTTATGCGAGAATTCTTAGAGCACTATTTGTGCCAAATCCCGAAAGGCAACGTAATACGTGTAACACTCTGAAAACATAGAGCAATTTGGGACACTGGGAAAATCGAGTCAAATGGATAATGGCCTAGCATTTCTCTAGCGCAATGATTCGAAACAGGGGATATTGCAAATCTGAAATGCTTTATCCTGAGTCCGTCTCACTCTTTCCACCTTGAAATTCTGTGAGATCCTTGTTGTCCAGGAGGCCCTCTATGCCCGACTCTTTCTGAGTGAACGGGTGATCTTACACCCAAGGAAACAAGACTCAGGATAGTAGAGCCAAATGATCTGGAAGGGGAATTGTTTGGTGCCGACAAGGATTGCGAATACACAATGGTAGGCCATTGCTCTTAGGGGTTTTTTGTCCTGCCGTCTTTTTGAGGGAGATCCAGGCGAAGCCGCTTCATCTTTCGCCAAAGGGTAGTGGTGTGGATGCCCAGTTGGGTTGCAGTGGCGATCCTGTTCCAATGATTCTTCCTCAGGGCCTCATAGATGAAGGTCCTTTCCATGTCATCCCAAGAAACACCCTTTTCACCAGTCTTTTGCAGGCCCGATGTTTTCTGAAAGAGGTATTCAGGAAGGTGTTCAATGCCGATTGTGTCGTCTTTGCATACCACAATAGCGTGTTCGATAATGTTTTCCAACTCCCGAATGTTTCCCGGAAAATCGTGGGACATGAGGAGAGGCAGCACCTCGGGAGAGAGACCATGGATCTCCTTTCCGCTCAGTTGGCAGAATTTCCGGATGAAATGTTCTGTGAGTAGGGGGATATCTTCTTTTCGGTCTCTTAAAGGCGGGAGGACCAGTTTCACCACATGGATACGATAATAGAGATCCTCTCGGAATTTACCCTCTTTCACGAGTGTTTCCAGATCTTTGTTGGTAGCGGCCACAAACCTCACGTTGGCCTTTTCGGACTTTGTGCCACCCAGGGGCTCATAGACTCTGTCTTGAAATACTCGGAGAAGCCGAACTTGTAGGGCCGGGGAAATATCTCCGATCTCATCCAAAAAAAGGGTTCCTCCTTGTGCCAAGGCGAGACGCCCCGGCTTGTCCTTTTTTGCGTCTGTGAATGCCCCCGCCTTATGCCCGAACAACTCCGATTCCAGGAGTGTATCAGGCAAAGCCCCGCAGTTGATGGTGATCATGGGACCGTCTCTCCTGGCGCTGAGGGAGTGGATGGCCTTTGCAAAGAGTTCTTTCCCCGTCCCGCTTTCTCCCTGCAGAAGGACCGTGGATTCGCTCTCAGACACCTGCTCTAATATGCCAAAGAGGCGCTGCATTTCTTTACTCTTACTGATGATATCTAAGAAGGAATGCCGTTCATATAGTTCTTTTCTCAGGGCCTCCACAACACTGAGATCCCGGAAGGTCTCTGCACCTCCTATGACATTTCCCTGGTTGTCTTTCAATAGGGCGGTTGAAATGCTGACAGGGACACGCTCCCCTTTCGAATTCAGAATATAGATGGACTGATTGACAATAGGCGATCCTGTCTCCATGGTGTGACGCAGGGAACAGAGTTCTTCGCAGATATTCGCCTTAAAGACCTCCCAGCAACGGCGGCCCACCGCCTCCTCTTTATTAATCCCGGTAATGGTTTCCGCTGCCCGATTAAAGGAGGTGATCTTCCAATCCGAGTCCACCGTAAAGACACCATCAGCGATGCTGTCAAGGATGATTTGTGTCTCGTTTTGCATAAGCTCTTTCATCTCTTTTTTTTACCCTCGCCTCTGCAGCCAAGGCCGCCACGGTATGGACCTGCATATTCAGGTCGTAGTGTTTGGACAATTCCGTAAGCTGTCTATGACATGACAGGCAGGTCGTCGCGATATGTTTGAGTCCGACAGCCCTCATTTGCTCGGCCTTGGCCTTTCCTGCAAGCATACGTCGTTTTGTACTGGTGCTATCCTGTATTATCCCACCACCGCCACCACAACAAATGGAATGCAAGCGATTGGGATCAAGTTCCGCTACTTCTTGACAACAACTGGATAGAAGCTTACGTGGACCATCAAAAATGCCTGACTTTCGACCGAAATGACAGGAATCATGGTATGCGATGGGATAGGGATGAGTACCGGGATCAAATTCAATCACTCCCTTTTCCATCATCTCAAGGGCAAGTTCCGGCATGCTGGTCACAGAGAATCCGGGTGATCTTCCTATTAGTTTCTCCATTAAAGTCTTTAGCACATAATAACCGTGTCCACATTCGGATAGCACCAAGGTTTCGGCACCCAGATCCTCTGTCGCCTCCACGATCTGAAGCGCCATCTTCCGGGTTGTCTCATCATCGCCCCGAAAATATCCCCAGTTTGTCACGTCCGTATGCCGACTGGACATGGTCCAGGACTCACCAAAGGCATGGAAGAGTCCGGCCATGGCGGTGAGATGCAGCAGGTTCATTCCCAGCTCTCTGGGGTTAGGAAGATAGAGAAATCGCGTATTCTTCTGATCATAAGGGATGTGCGCGTCAGGGTCGTCTATTTCATCTGCAAACTCTTCACTCAACCATTCAATGGTCTCTACAAATTCGTCTTTTGTCAGGCCATTGACATCTCCCACCATCAAGCGGGTTTCTATGCCCTTTATCAAATCCTTCGGGACCATATCCATAGTGTTCGGCAAAGACCTCGCCCTTCTCACTACCCTTTCCATGTCGATCCCCATAGGGCATTCCAGGGTGCAGCGGTTGCATAGATGACAATTCCAAAGCATTGGGCTTTTCGCGAGCAAATCCTCCAGCCCGAGTAAAGCCATGCGTACCATGCGTCGTGGGACCGGACCGCCTTCCTCGTCATGCCAACTGCACCGGGAGTTGCATATTCCACAGGTCAAGCACTCGGTAATATTTGCCCCTGAGGTTTCCAGGCTCAGCAACTCAAAGAGTGCTGAATTCTTATATGAATGAATCGTTTCCATCCTTGTGATGTTTGTCCTAGTGTCGTGTCTCAGTATTATCTTGAAAAATAAGTACCTATTGCACAGATTCAAAGGGGGCATGGGGGTCTCTTTTCAGTTTCACCACCCAAAAGACGCCTGAGCCCGTAACCGCCCCCAAAGAGGACAACGTTCGGTGGACAGGCACAAGGAATGCCCGTCGCTGTGGGTACATTGTTCGTGGGGCTGCTTCATAATATGCAAAATTATGGTGCCGTTCCACGACCTCTGAAGAAATGGTGGTGGAACTGAAAAGAGACCCCCATGCCCCACGTATCATAGAACGTGCCCAGAATTATGGAAGTTATTTCTGAGACACGACACTAGCTCAGCGTCATAAAATCCATTTCTTGATGTCGATCAACCTGTAACCATTCGAAAAACGTCGTTCTTCGTCATTCCGAGAGGATTCGCACAAGCTTTTGAGGCTCGTTCGCTGCGATACTGTCGTATTCAAGCTTTTCCTCAGAAAGACCGATCTCTGTTGACGCCCTTTTCATGCGTCCTGACGTGAAGCGGCCTCCCCAACCGGACCTGCAATTTCCTTGGTGGCAACCCAAAACGATGACCCTTTGTACATTTCCCAATAAGGGCGTCAACATCGTCTCGATACCCACACCCCCAACACAGGCCACGGGGATGATTCGGACATTCTCCATACTGCATAGGTCGAGTCGATTGGCCTCTTTTTCCGCCAAGGCTGCTGACCGCTCACAGGCAAAGACAACGGTTTCTTTTGTATCAAATTGATCCGGCAAGACCTCCTTTGAGGTATCTGCGTGCTCCATAGCGATAGCCCGGACCGGACATGTTGATACGCACATTCCGCACCCAAAACACGCCTCAGGCACAATATAGGGCTGAACTGAATTTCTAAGCATGATGGCCCCATGAGGGCAGATACGGAGACATGTGAAACAATGAGCACAAGCACGCTCACTGATACAGGCCACCCCATGGTTAGTCAGCAAGACTTCTTCTTTGAGAAGATTCAGATGGGTCTTCAGCTCTGAAATTTCGCTCCAAAGATCTGTTTCATCCACTTCATCATGTCCTGACCCAAGAAAGAAAATGCCTTTACGTGGACTGGCGATGAGTCGATGGCGTATGTTCGCAGGTTGAAGAAATCCTTCTCTGTCCAGATCCACCCTAGTGTATTCTTCAATGTGTTTATTGTGCTCAGCCGGGAGCACCTCTTCAGGAATGACCAATAGATCGGAGAGTAGGGCTATGGGGGTGTCACCCAAAGTGGCCTCTTCCATGATAATCCTGACGTTTTCCGGATCTACAGAAAAAGGAGGCGCCATTCTCTTTGACACACGCAAAAACCTGACTCCCTTGTTACGGGTCTGGTCATATAACTGCTGGCTAGATGCCCCATGGACCAACATGTTTTCCATCAGAATATAAACATCTTGGTTCTGTTCTGCCAGACTTGAAGCCAACAATAGGGATCGTCTGGCATTATCTTTCCATTCATTCCCCGAAAAATCCAACCAGAATGCAATCCGATCCGGCAAAGACTTAGGATTTGCATTGAAAGTTTCCTCAAAATCATGCAACCCCATCACTCTCTCATTTGGGTCGTCAGGTTCTGGAATAAATGCAGGCTTCCTTTTGGCCCCAGTGGCCACAACAATCGTGTCCGCAGGGATGGAATGCCTCGTCCCATTTGAATTCACTCTCACCGTAAACTGTCCGACAGTGCCCGTGACTTTCTCCACCAGGACCTGGTCAAAATAGACGATACCCTCTGGTATATTCATGTCACGAATGCCGGTATTCAGCCAGGTCATGGCATATCCCTCTGATGCTAATCGTTCAACCGTTTTGGCAGTTTCTCCATCATCTCCAAGTACAGCCACCGAGGGCTGTTCATTGAGATCCCCTGAAATCCCCAAATCCCGGGCCATATCATGCGCGGCAATCAACCCTTGTTGTCTGGAACCCATGATATCCCCGGGACCTTTGGCCGTTCCGGCGACATACATACCTTTAGGTAAAAAGACCTCTTCACCGCCAAGAAATCCCCATTGATTCACTTTCGTGTCTAAAAGTCTCTGAAGATCCGACGAGCCTAAGGCTGGCCTCATGCCCACGGATAAGACAATGGCATCAAAATGATAGGTGATCAATTCTCCTGTTTTCTGATCCTCTTGGAGAACGGTTAGTTGGCCTGTATCGTCATCTCTTAGGATTTCACCCGGAACACCCTGCACGAGATCTATACGATCTCTGATGGCATGAAATTGGCTTCGAAATTCCTTTCCGATAATTTGTAGATCCATGTAAAACATGGAGATGTGGGTGTTAGGAAGAAGATACAGGATCTTGTTGGCTTGACGAAGCCCGACCTTACAGCAAACCTGTGAGCAGTAGTCTCTTCCCTGCTCCCGATTTCGTGAGCCAACACATTGAATAAAACCGATGCAAGGTGATTCATTCCGTGATAGGAAATCAGCAAGGCCTTCATGTTTAATCAACCGGTTCAACTCCACAGTCGTAATGATCTTGTCGTGGGTAGAATATCTCAATAACTCCATTTGTGACGGGTCAAAGGGCTCAAATCCTGTGGCAATCAAGACAGCATCAACCATGAGTGCATTGGAATGTTTTCCTTTTAAATAGACCTGAAAACCCTCATCCCTACGCTGAACATCGCAGACTTCGGTCTCTAAATAGAAACGCGCGTTTTGGCAATGAACGGCCTGTTCTACGATTTCAGCACTCAAACAGGCCCCGCAGTTTTGGCATTGATTCGTTGCCATACAAGCCCATTCAAGAGCATGCCCACCCAAACAACTTTCTCTTTCAACCAGGTGGACCGCAACTCCCCACCTATCCATGGCTCGAGCGGCTGAGAGCCCGGCGATCCCTCCACCGAGAATCAACACCTGTTTTCGAGAATCCTTTTTATCATTCATGATTGAAAGTCACTTCTCTCTTCTAAAATCGAAAGGGGTTTAGGGGCTGAGAGCCTCAGAAGGGGGCTGTCTAATGATATGGAAAAGAGAGGGTGGAAAAAGAGATAAACACCGGTTATATGGTTCCTTTAATGGGCTTGAGACTCAAGTTCCTACCCAATCGTCTTCTTGACCATCCCCAAAAGTTTGTCCGGGTCAAAAGGCTTTCGAATAACGCCTATGGCATCTTTGACAGCATGGGTACCATCGATACCCGTTATGACAATCACAGGTATGTCTCTAAACTCTGCATTTTTTCTGAGCTTCCGATAGAATCTCGGCCCCCACTCCCCCGGCATCTGAAGATCGAGGGTTATCAGATCCGGCTTCTCTTTATGAAGGATTTCCATCCCCTCCATACTGCTTGAAGCGGAACAAGTCTCATAACCATTATCCTGAAAAAGGTCTACAAGATAATCGACGATAATCGGGTCATCATCAATGATTAATATCTTTTTTGCCATGACTAAACCTCTCTTTCACGCTTGGTAGTTGAACCTATTGGAAAGGGGCTACAAATCTGTCGCTCTATTTCTTATGACATTCTCCACAGGTGACAGGACCTTGTTTTTGCTCAAGATGGCATCCCTTACATCTCGTATGGAAAGCCTTCATCAGTCCCGGGATGCTGCCGGATGCCTTCATTCCATGGCAATCCCAGCAATACTGGTCTTCGGAAGATTCATCTTCAATCTTCTTCCCATCCTCATAAAGGTGGTGGCATTCGCTGCAGTCCTCAATATCTGCGTTTTCGTTGTGTTCATCGTGTCTAAAGAGAGCCGAAACTCTCTCAGGGTGTTTAAAGGCACTGTTATCAACCCGCTTCATATCCTCCTGTGAATTCACTGAGATGAGAACAAACACGAAGACTATCACAAAGGCGAGCACATATACGACACTTTTCTTCATCCCTAGTTCTCCTTTACCCTATCGTTGCAAAAGTCGAGAATGCCGCAGATTCAAGGCTTCGAGGGTGACTTTGCATCATTCCGGTTTCTCCATGACCTCATAGAGTATATCCATCAGGAACTTGATCTCCAGGCCAAGTCCGTAATGATGGTTGATGTCTTCCAGTCCGCTGTGACAGTTGTGGCAGGGAGTGATGAGTACTTTCGCTCCTTTAGCTTTAACGGCAAACAACTGATCGGCCTTGACCTTATTGCTCAGAACGCGCTTATTTTTATAGGGCGGCCCGCAATTGATCACCCCGCCCCCTGCACAGCAGCAGTAATTATGTTCCCGATTCGGGTGCATTTCGATGAGTTCTTCGCACATTTCTCGCGTCACATAACGGGCCATTTCATGAAGACCTCTACCCCTGACCACATTACAGGGGTCGTGGAGGGTGACGGGTGTCTCGAACTTCTTGGAAATCTTGACCCTGCCTTCCTTGATAATGTCATGCAAGAACTCAATGGCGTGGACGACCTCAACGGGCGGCATACGCCACCCGAGCCATCGGTTCCCTACGTCATAGATCGATCGAAAGGCATGGCCGCATTCCCCCATGACGATCTTCTTGACTTTCAGCCGCGCGGCCGTCTCAAAATGAGTCCGTTTTATGCGGCCCATAATCTCATTGTCCCCGGTAAACATGGCCATATCGCTGTTATCCCAACCCGAACTGGCGGGCATAGTCCAGTCAATGCCTGCGACATTCATAATGACGGCCGCCTGATAAATCAACTGGGCCTGAAACTTGGGCTCCGGTCCGATGACGGAGTACATCACATCCGCCCCCTCCTTTTCCAAGGGAATACGCAGTGTGGGGATCTCTGCCTGGGCCTCCTCTTCCTGCCACTGCAAGGTGTCGGGCCACTCATCCCCCTTGACCCACATCTGATTCATAGTGGCAGAATGACTATGAGCCGTATCCTGAATATAGAGAGGGGTCACCCCAAGCTTGTGACAGATCCGTCGAACAACCAGGATCAAATAGGCAATGTCTATCCCAAAGGGACAATACTGGGCACATCGTCTGCACAGATTGCATTCTGTTGACGCGATTTCCGAGGCCTTTTTAATAAACTCCGGACTGACCTTTCCCTTGTTCTTCAACATTTCCCAAATCGTCTGTTTGACTTTTCCCACGGGTGAAAAATGTGGATCATTATCACGGGAAAGATAATAATGGCATGCCTCAGAACAGAGGCCGCAGTGGATACAGGTATCGACGTAGGCCTTGAGGCGCGCGCCGGTTTCGCCCTTCAATACACTGTTTATGATCTTTTCAATCTTGTCCTCGGTCAGCCTTTCGGCTCCGATTTCAAGGCCTTTGTCTTCAATCTTTTGTATTTCAGCAGGTTCTTCCATTTATGAAGCTCCTTGGCATTTGGTTATTACGGGGCGCATAGGCTCCCGGTTATATGATGAACTCCTACCAATCTTTTACATGCCTTACCCCACCAAATTCCGATCCCATGTAGGCTCTCGTAAAAGGAGAGTATATCATGTGGCTCAAACGGGTGAATGGAATCGCCACCAGCATAATCTCACCTGTCAGGATGTGGAGTATCATGAAAAACTTGTAAGCAAACCACTGATGATAGGCGAAGAAACCTGTAACAAAGGGGGCTGCCACAATGGCTAGGATGATATAATCGGAGGCAGAGGTCACGAATTGGACTTCAGGGGATATCATTCTTCGGACAAGGAAGAAGATAGCGCTGGCAATGACGATTATCGCCATATAATCTGCCACACCATCAGGCAGAGACCACCAACTCAGATTCCATGATTCATCCCAGAGAATCACATGGGAAAGGAGAAAAATCGGGGTCACAATGAGGCATATATGAAACAAGAAGGTCATGATAGTCATCAGCGGATGTCTTCTCATATTTACCGTGGCAAACGGCGTAATCCAATGGAGAATGGAGCGGAGACTGTATCGTAAGCTCATATAAGAAAAGATGAATTGTTCTTTCTTGTTGACCAGAATGAGCATCGCCAGCAACCGATAAAGGCTGCCACCGATAAACAGGATGAAGGCCACCCATGCCAACGGACCCGTTATAAAGATATATAAATCGTGCATAGTTCCTCCTCTACCCTCTTAATTCGGCTGTTGGAATGATACGTCGGTAATAGGTTCCGTTCTCAATGCTTCGGATAAGGACCTTTTGCCCGTCAGGACTGAAAACCGGATCCCAAACCGCTTCACATTCTTGCCGCCAAAGCCGATCATTCATGATGATAGTATATTTTCCGTTCCGGTCCACTTTGGCCGCCACATCCTTGCTGTCCGGGCTGAAAACAGGTTTCCAGGCCATATCAAAGGTGTTGGACCAAACAGATTCGTCCACGACGATTTTCCATTTCCCCTTTTCTTTGGCAAGGGCCGCGATTCTGTTGCCGTCCAGGCCAAATACGACATCCGTAAAAAACTCGTCGAATGTACGCCTCCACGGTTTGCCGTCCACGGCAACCGTCCACTCACCGAATTTCGGTGCCACGATAGCGGCCAGTCTCTTACCGTCGGGGCTGAACAACTGGTGCCAGAGCTGAAAAAAGGTCCGGTCCCAGATGATGTTCCCCTCCTCCGCAAGGGTCCATTTTCCTCCCACCCTTACGGGGGCGACAACCACGTTATTCTGAGGGTTAAAGATAGGCTCCCAGACACACTGGAAGCTGTTGTTCCATGCCTTTCCGTTAACGGCAATGGTGTAGTCGTAGAGGTTAAGTCTGACCTCTGCGGCAAGCTTTTTCCCGTCCGGACTGATGGCCATATTCCAGACATTGACGAATCGCGTGTCCCATGCCTTTCCATCAAGGGCTGCTGTGAATGTTCCTTCCTGAAACTTATGAATCTCCCCTTCTGTCGTCGGCACCACCTGGACTGCAGCCGCTGTTTTTGTACCGTCAGGGCTTAGGGCAAAATAGGTCATATTCGCATACGTCTCTTCCCATGAGACGCCGTTCAGTGCCATGCAATACCGCATATCATTCTGGACGGCCACAGTGATGTTTTTGCCGTCAGGGCTGAACAGGGTATTCCAGATATAGGCAAATTTGTCTTCCCACGGTATTCCATCCACGGCCAGAGTCCATTCACCCATCTCTGACACAATCGCCGTGAGGCGGCCGTCAGGCGAAAACCTTAGATACCAAATCTTATCAAAAGGATTCTCCCAGGTTTGACCATTGACACATACATTAAATTCGCCTTCATCAAGGTTAACAATAGCGGCTATCTTTTCGCCGTCAGGGCTGACGGAAGGTTCTTCAACCCACCTGAATTTCTCTTTCCAATCGCTTAGAGCGATCTTCTTTTCCGGGGTTTCCCAGTCCCATTCTCTTATGTCGATCATACAACCTCCCCAATTCTGCGCATGGTCATGATGTCAAAGAGACCGTACGGAGATTTTTTGTTCAGATTCAGCCCCCAAGAGAGAGCTCCTTCCGTTCCCTTCCTTGGGTTATCATGATGCGGCATGACTCAGCCTCAAAAAACCCATGGATTTCGAAGAGGGGTCTATACTCCAGCGGTCTGGGGGCCTCAGTGACTCGGTGGAATAGCCATTTATGCTGTTCTATACTGTAAAGATAGGGATTATATGTTCTTTGGAACTCCGTACAGGATTGAGGTGCTGAGGAAGAAGATTTTGACTGTAAAAACATGGAGTTCAATATGACCCCATCTTGCTCCGCCCCAGACCGGTGATTCCTTCACGTGAAACATTTCTGGGCTACCTTGAAAGCCTTTACGGTTTGGAATGCGGAAGGACCAGAAGAATCATTCATAGGTTTAAAGAAGGAAATCGATCCTGTAAAATGCGGTCAGTCATTCCTAGAGTTAATTGTGAAAAAATACACATTATTTGCACCCAAAGTCAACTGAAAAGTGAAAACTCTCTGATTCACCTTGACTCAACCACTTCAATTGATTGTTAGAAAAAAATCGTTCAGCCTTCCCTGACTCGTAGTATTCTAAACGAAGGCGGCAGCCTTTTAATCCTTGACACTTTCCATAAACCGCACTTAAAATGCCAAAAAATAAACAAATAAAACATGCAATATTGTTCGAAGATTGACCATCCTTTTCCAGGAACTTAAATGCGGATCTTAAATAATCGACACCAACCAGAACACCCCGCTTCTGAAGAGAGAACTCGGGGTTTTATGTTTTCCGGGCGCATGATGTGGACCTGTCCGAACTGGGAATTGAAAACGATGAAGGCATAAACAACGGAGTCAAGAATGGCAAGAAAGCCGGTACATTATCATGGAGGCGTGTTTCCTCCGAAGCGTATCGATTGGGAAAAACTGATTCCAATGATTGGTCCGGCCAGTGCGGCTTTAGCACGGTATGACGGGACTTTAGCCGCCGTACCTAATGCGGCGCTTTTGCTGTCACCTCTGATGACCCAGGAGGCAGTGCTCTCCTCCCGGATCGAAGGCACGCAGGCCACTATGAGTGAGGTGTTGGAATATGAAGCGGGAATCGGCCCCAGACATGATCCAGAGAAGACTGCGGATATCCAGGAAGTCCTGAACTATCGTAAGGCCATGTGGCATGCGGTTGACCTTCTGAAAGACCTGCCTTTGTGTCAACGCGTGCTCAAGGAGGCGCACAAGATACTCATGGAAGGTGTTCGCGGTCAGAACAAGTCCCCGGGCGAATACCGGAAGATCCAGAACTGGATCGGTCGTCCGGGCAGCCCAATTGAGAAGGCCACTTATGTTCCCATCTCCAGCGGAAACCTGCCCGAGACAATTGGACGATGGGAGCGATTCATTCATGAGGAATACAAGGATAAACTGGTACAACTCGCTATTCTTCATGCTGAATTTGAGGCGATACATCCGTTTTTAGATGGAAATGGCCGGTTAGGCCGAATGTTTGTTCCTCTCTTTCTATTTATTGCTAAACTGATCCAGCGCCCAATGTTTTATATCAGTGCCTACCTTGAAGCTCGCAGGGATGAGTATTATGAGAGTCTTCTGGAAATTTCTCGTGGTGACGATTGGACGGGCTGGTGTTGCTTTTTTCTAAATGCTTTGACCGAGCAGGCCATTGAAAACCATGAAAAGGCCACGGCCATATTGCAGCTTTATGAGACTGAGAAGGAGCGGATTATTGAACTAACCCGTTCACAGTACGCATTTAAGGCTCTGGATTTTCTATTTACTCGGCCTATATTCCCGTCCACGGCTTTTACAAAGGAAGCGGAGATTCCAGAAGCTACAGCCAAGAAAATGTTGAAAACTCTCCGTGATAATAAGATGTTCCGCGTATTAGAACAAACCAGTGGGCGCCGTCCGGCAGTTCTGGTCTTTAGGCAATTATTGAATATAGCCGAAGGAAGAGATGTTTTTTGAGGAGAAAGAATTCCCTTCAAACTCATTTGTGGATAACGAAACGTGTTTTCATTATCCACAAATGAGTTTGTAGAGAATATATGATCCACAAAAACATGAAGACTAATGATGTAACAAACCGGGGCAATTATACCATTAGTCGTTTCATCACCCTATTTCGAAGGATTTGTGTCCCATATATAGGTCACAAATTTAAACAGGTTATCCTATAAATGTGTCTATGAGTTAATGATGCCCAAACCCGGAGAGTATATGACGGTTCAGGCCCGGATTCTGGAATATGCCCGGGAGATCGGCTGTATGTTTGTTCCCGTGCCGAGGCGGAAGCACGGCGGGGTTTCGACTTGGAGGCGGTTTCCCCTGCCGACCATGCGGTTCGCGCATTCCTCTATTTTGACGATCTTCTCTTTGACAAGATTCGAGAATTCAATTCCCAGTACACCGAGGCTCGAGGCACCCTGATCGGACGGTTTCGACAATCGGGAATTTCTGGATTTCCTTCCCAATAGAGGCAAGTTTTTCTACTCGGAGGAGAACCGGGAACTGGACCTCAAGGTCATCGACTATGACCAATTAGACAATAATGTCTTTGAAGTCACCGAAGAGTTTTCGATCCACAATGGCAGATACGGCAATCGGGAGGACGTGGTCTTTCTGATAAACGGCATTCCGGTGTTGGTCATCGAGTGCAAAAAAGGCCACCAAGAATGAGGCCATCGCCATGGGCGTGGAGCAAATCGTAGCTATCATAAAGAGATCCCTGACCTGTTTGCGCCTGACGTGCTCTGCAGGACTATGTTATCGTGCATAAACTTCTGCATTTTCGTATACCCAATCACGATAAACTGTGGAAAAGCCTTATGCGTCTTTATCTTGGGGACTATGAAATCCTCGCAGGCAGGCTGAAAACACTTGATCTTTAGGCTCAACTGGATTCCACCACACATCTTCCATGAAAGACCTTACTGAAATAGAACAAAAGATCATCAGAGTACAAAAAGAGCTGGCAGAATTGGATGCCAGAAGATCGACCTTGATCGAAAGGATTAGACAGTTAACGGAAGAAAGGAAGACTTTCACCGAGAGATCCATATCCTCACCAAATAGCGTTACGCTTATCACGAACCAATCAAGTGAGAGTGCAAAAATTCATCTTTTTCGTAGCCTCTTCAAAGGCAGGGAAGATGTGTATCCTCAAAGGTTTGAGAGTCTCAGAACCGGCAAAGCCGGATACCAACCCGCCTGCAAAAACGAGTGGGTAAAAGGATTCTGTGAAAAACCGAGAATCAAGTGCGGAAAATGTGAGAATCGAGAATTCCTTCCCTTGACATATGAAGTCGTCCGAAATCACCTTATGGGCGTAGATCCCCAAACCACTTCCAAGGACAGCTTCATAATCGGCACTTATCCGTTGCTGTTTGATGAAACCTGTTGGTTCGTGGCCATTGATTTTGACAAGAGTTCATGGGAAGAGGATTCGAGGGCATTTCTTGAAATCTGCAGACTACATGGTGTGCCTTCTTACCTTGAACGTTCGCGATCAGGTCACGGTGGACATGTTTGGCTTTTCTTCTCTGAACCTTTACCTGCGACATCGGCTCGAAAAATGGCCTCCTTTCTTTTAACCGAGACAATGGAGAACCGCCCTGAAATCGGTCTCGATTCTTACGACCGACTGTTCCCCAACCAGGACACGATGCCCAAGGGAGGGTTTGGAAACTTGATTGTCCTCCCCCTTCAAAAGAGGCCGAGGAAGAAAGGAAACAGTGTTTTTCTAAACGATGATTTCATACCCCACGCTGATCAATGGGCTTTTCTATCCAAGGTCCGTAGGACGAATAAAGACAAAGTGGAGGCCATAGTTGATGAGGCTGAACGCCGAGGTCGTGTCATTGGGATAAAAGAATTTTTTTCTGATGAAAAAGATGAGGAACCTTGGACAGTATCAGCTTCCAGACAGCGAACAGAACCTCCCATAGTCGAATCCTTACCGAATCAGATCAAACTTGTTCTGGGAAATCAAATATATATTGAAAAGGAAGGACTCCCACCGGCCCTACTAAACCGTTTGGTCCGTTTAGCGGCTTTTCAAAATCCGGAATACTACAGGGCACAGGCCATGTACCTTCCAACTTATGACAAACCACGAATCATCAGCTGCTGCGAAGATTTCTCGAAACATATTGGTCTGCCAAGAGGATGCCTGGATGGGATTCTTGCCCTGTTTAGGGATTTAAGGATCGAGCCAAACATCATAGATGAACGTATGACAGGGAATTCCATCGCACTGGATTTTCAAGGTGTTTTACGGGCGGACCAAAAAGAAGCCGTGATGTGCATGCTCGCGCACGATACAGGAGTACTCTCTGCTCCTACAGCCTTTGGGAAAACCGTAGTAGCTGCATCCCTGATTGCAGAGCGAGGTGTTAATACACTCATATTAGTCCATCGAAGACAGCTACTTGATCAATGGCTTACTCGATTAAGCAGCTTTTTGGGGCTTGCTCCAAAGGATATTGGCCAAATCGGGGGAGGAAAACGTAATGCGTCGGGCAAAATCGATGTGGCATTGATTCAAAGTCTTAGGAAGAAGGGTGTGGTGAATGATATCGTGGGAACCTATGGACATCTTGTGGTAGATGAATGCCACCATATATCCGCAAAGAGCTTTGAGATTGTAGCCAGACAATGCAAGGCGAAATACATAACCGGCCTTTCCGCGACTGTGATTCGAAAGGATGGCCATCATCCGATCATTTTCATGCAGTGTGGTCCGGTCAGGTATCGTGTAGATGAGAGAAGACAGGCCGCAGACAGACCGTTTACACACAAAGTAATTGTTCGAAAAACCGATTTCAGTATTGATCAAAGCATTGACTTTGAAGGTCTTCTCATTCATGAGATTTATACGGCATTAACAAATGATAAAAATCGCAATAATCTGATTATAGATGATGTGATAAGTGCCGTAGACAAAGGACGATCCCCAATCCTACTGACAGAAAGAAAAGAACACCTCGTGCTATTGAAAGCCCGTCTTCAACCTTTTGTAAAGAACTTGATCGTCCTGAAGGGAGGCACTGGGCAAAAGAAGAGGCAAGAGATTGCCGAAGAGATGGCTGGCATTTCAGAGAACGAAGAAAGGCTTATTCTTGCCACGGGCAGATATCTTGGGGAAGGGTTTGATGATGCACGGTTGGACACCCTATTTCTGACATTGCCGGTTTCATGGCGAGGCACCCTATCTCAATATGCCGGGAGACTTCATCGCTTGCATGATATGAAAAAGGAAGTCATTATCTATGACTATGTCGACCTTGAAGTCCCTATGCTGGCCAGAATGTATAGAAAGCGGCTTGCAGGTTATAAGGCGATTGGGTATGCGGTGGAAGGATAATAGTACTTGTTTAATAGGTCTGTAATATAAAGTGTCAGTCGAGTTGGGCCAATTCCGTTCTTCACTCAGATGGCCTGTTCAATGATCCCACCGCCCAACACGATATCGTTTAAATAGAAGACGACGGACTGCCCAGGGGTAACGGCTAATTGGGGTTGACGGAAGCATACCTCGGCTCTGTGATCCTCAAAAGGAGAGAGTGTGGCCTCTACCTCTTTGTGCTGCAGCCGAATCTTTGCTTGGATATCATAGGGTCTGTCAAGACGGTCCACGGCGATGAGGTTCAGGTGGCTGGCAATGAGGCCTTTTGAAAAGAGGCTTTCTTTTTCAGTGACCACGATTCTGCTTCTTGTCGCATCGATTCTCAACACATAGAGCGGTCGGGGGGATGCAATCCCCAGGCCTCGTCGCTGTCCCACGGTATAGTAGATAATACCCCTGTGTCTTCCGAGGACGTTTCCCTTTTCATCCACAATGTCACCTTCTTCAATTTCTCCTTCACGGAACAAGGGGGAGTAATCCGTGCCTGAGATGAAATCCTGACTCTCAGGTCGATCCGCGGTTTTAAGGTCCAAAGAACGGGCGATTTCTCTCACCTCTGGTTTTGTGTATTCCCCCACAGGAAAAAAGGTATGGGAGAGTTGTTCCGGTGTGAGGGCATAGAGGAAATAGGTCTGGTCTTTGGAAAAGTCTGCAGCCCTTTTTAGAAGATATCGGCCCCCGGATTTTGCTATTCGAGCATAATGTCCGGTCGCGAAAAACTCAAAATCAATCCCCGCATTTCTGGCTTTTTCCAGTAGAAAACCAAACTTGATCCTGTGGTTACAGAAAACACAGGGATTCGGTGTCCTCCCAGCCAGATACTCCCGCCTAAAGTAAGCTATGACATGGTCTCTGAATTCTTCTTTCAGGTCGATGGCGTGAAACGGAATTCCAAGTTTGTCGCATACGGCAGCAGCCGCCTTGACATCCTCCTCTTCTCCGGGACCGTAACAGGCGTGCTTCACCGATTCGGTCAATGGAATGGAAGGATCAAAGGTCTTCATGGTCATACCGACCACGTCATAGCCCCCGTCTTTGAGTAGGGCTGCGGCTATGGAAGAATCGACTCCACCACTGAGACCAACGGCGATCTTTATTTTCTGATTGTTCATTTGAGAACACATATCACCCAACGGCCCGGATGATCAATGAAAAACAAAGGGTTATCATTGCCTTGAGAGGGCCTGATCCATTTCTAGTGCCTAAGCTCCTTATAGTTCACCAAGACTCTCCCAAGAATCGACTCCCGTTATTAAGCAAACGGGATTTCGATAAAGGATTTTATAAGGTCAAGGATCATTGACTTTTTGTATCTTCTTCCCATAGAATACAAAAAGGACAGCCCCAATTGGGTCAAACTCAATTGGGGTGATGATTATTGGGCAAAAGTGATAAAATTTATATCCCTTCGCCAGCTATGATCCCTACGGAACAACAAATGAGAGATATCGTACGTAAGGCCCTTGAAGAGGACATGGGCGATGGCGACATCACCACCAATCCTATTGTCTCTCCGGATAGGAGGGCTTCCGGGCGTTTTGTTGCCAAAGAGAAAGGGGTCATAGCAGGAATAGAGGTAGCTGAGGCGGCTTATCTAGCCCTGGATGGCCAAGCTCGATTCAAGAAAATGATCAACGATGGAGAGAGGGCGGAAGAAGGGAGTATTATCGCCAGGGTGGAGGGTAAGGGGAGAGCCTTGCTCAGCGCGGAGAGGGTGGCCCTGAATTTTCTTCAGAGAATGTCCGGGGTCGCATCCTTGACCAGGCAATTCGTGAATGCCGTGAGTGAGACGTCCGCCGTTATTCTGGACACCCGTAAGACGGCCCCCGGTCTCAGGGCCTTTGACAAATGGGCGGTGCGCCTAGGTGGGGGGCAAAATCATCGTTATGGGCTGTTCGATATGGTCCTGATCAAGGACAATCACATCTATATGGCCGGGAGCATCACCGAGGCCGTATCGCGTGTCCGGACCAGCGCAGGGGCTCGTTTTGAAATCGAAGTCGAGGTCAGAAATATGGAAGAATTGAGAGAGGCCCTGGAATTAAGGGTTGATAGAATACTCCTGGATAATATGAACATGGAAGAACTGGCTCAAGCCGTTAAAATAGCCGACGGGAAAGTGCCTCTGGAGGCGTCGGGCAATGTGGATTTGAATAATGTGGCTGCCATAGCAGCCACCGGAGTCAATTTTATCTCAATCGGCCAGCTGACCCATTCAGCCAAAGCACTTGATGTCAGTTTTTTAATGGAGGAGACATAATTAACCCAAGGCCAGGCCCGCCCTTCGGTCTGAGCTCAGGATCGAAGACTGCACCCGGCTGTTTACTTGGAGATCAGGTCACATGACTTTTGAAGAGACTTTTGGAATACTGAGAGAGAAGCTGGGCGAATGGTTGCCCGAATCTGACCTAAGATATAAGGCGGATCTGGCTTCGGAGATTAATCATCTGAAGAAAGAAAAAAATGCCGTGATCCTGGGGCACAATTACATGGAACCCGCATTGTACCTCACAATTCCGGATTTTAGGGGGGATTCCCTGGAACTCTCCAGGAGGGCCGCTGAGACCGATAAAGACATCATCGTTTTCTGTGGGGTGCGATTCATGGCAGAAACGGCCAAGATCTTGAGCCCCGACAAATTGGTGCTTCTTCCTGCTGAAAAGGCCGGCTGCTCCCTTGCGGAGAGCATTACCGGAGAAGATATACGGGCCTTGAAAAAACAGTTCCCCGGTGTCCCGGTGGTCAGTTATGTCAACACCTATGCGGAAGTAAAAGCAGAAACCGATATCTGCTGCACATCCAGTAACGCGGCTTTGGTGGTGGAGTCCCTCAAGACTGACTCAGTCATATTCCTGCCGGATGAATATTTAGCAGGAAACGTGGCCAAAGAAACGGGCAAACACATCATTTTTCCGAGCAAGTTGCCCAAAAGTCAGAAGGTGGAAGACCTGGATTATCAGTTGATCGGGTGGCATGGACGCTGCGAAGTGCACGAGAAATTTACGGTAGAGGATATCGAAGATGTACGGAGCAAGTTTCCGGACGTCGTCATTCTTGCTCATCCGGAATGCAGTCCGGAAGTGGTGGCCGCCTCGGATTTTTCAGGAAGCACCTCCGCGATGATCCGTTATGTCGAGAATACTATTGCTCCCAGATACCTCCTATTGACCGAGTGCGCCATGGGGGATAACATTGCCGCAGAAAACCACGACAAAGAAATGTTGCGTCTGTGCAGCGTGCGGTGTCCGCATATGAATGAGATTACGCTGGAAGATACGCTGAATTCTATGCTCAAGGATCAATACGTGATCGAGGTGCCGGAGGAAATTCGGATCCGCGCAGCAAAATCTCTGGAGAGGATGATTCAGTTGGGATAGGGGAATAAGTAATGGACCGCATTATGGAGACGGAAGTACTGATTATTGGATGCGGGATTGCCGGTGGGACCGCGGCCCTGCAACTCGCTTTGGCGGGGATACCGGTCACAGTGGTGACACGCGCCCATGACCCTAAGGAATCCAATACGGTATACGCCCAGGGCGGCATTATCTACAAAGGTGATGGAGACACCCCGGAGTTATTGACTGAAGATCTCATAAGGGCGGGAGCCGAATTTTGTAATCCTCAGGCGGTCAAGATCCTTGCAGAAGAAGGCCCGGATCTGGTGGAGAAGATCCTGATCGGATACCTGGATATTCCATTCGACCGTAGAGATGATGATGAGTTTTCCTTTGTAAAGGAAGGAGGACATTCCGTTTCACGGATCCTTCACTTCAAAGACCACACCGGTTCAGCCATACAGAATGGCTTGATAAAAGCACTAAAGGACCATCCGAATGTCAATCTCTTGACCGATCATACGGCCATTGACCTCGTGACACCCTCTCATCACTCCCTTGACCGGCTGGCCGTTTACGAACCACGGTCCTGTTCCGGGGCGTATCTTTTCAATCAGGAGACCGAAAGCACGATTCTGTGTCTGGCAAAGAAAACCATTCTGGCGACCGGGGGACTGGGCAATATCTTCTTGCGGACGAGTAACCCCTCCTGGGCATGTGGCGACGGGCTCGCCATGGCTGATCGGGCCGGGGCGCGGAGCATTAACTGTGAATTCATTCAATTTCATCCCACAACTTTCCACTATAGAAATGCTCCTCATTTTCTTATCTCCGAATCAGTCAGAGGCGCCGGAGCACGATTGATATCGAATGCAGGAGAGCCGTTCATGAAGAAATATTCTCCAGACTGGGGAGACCTGGCCGCAAGGGACGTGGTCTCACGCAGCATCGACGAAGAGATGATGATCCACGATCTCCAATATGTTTACCTGGATTTGCATTCCTATATGTCGGCAGATGAAATCAAGGGGAAATTCCCAACCATTTATCAGAATTGTCTGGAATGGGAGGTCGACATTACTCAGGAACCTATTCCGGTTGTCCCCGCGGCGCATTATTCATGTGGCGGCGTATGGGTGGATATGTGGGGAGAGACGGCGATCTCTCACCTTTATGCCGTTGGTGAGGTGGCCTGTACGGGTTTGCATGGGGCAAACCGTCTGGCAAGCTCTTCCCTGTTAGAGGGCCTGGTATGGGGTGTACGCTCGGCAGAGCATATCAGAGAGACCTTACCTAAACGAAGGATGCCGAACAAGGATGCCTACCCGCTTTGGGAGGAACCAGGGACCGAGAAGCCTGACCCATCCTTGATAAGCCAAGACATGATTTCCATAAAGAACGTGATGTGGAATTATGTGGGACTTGTGCGCACGACAAGCCGGTTGGGAAGAGCTCTCAGAGAACTTCGAAATCTGGAATTCGAAATTGAGAATTTCTACCGTGCTTCAAGACTGACTGATAGTCTCATCAGACTGAGGAATTCGGTCCGTACGGCCAAAATCGTCGCGACATCCGCCTGGATGAATAAGAAGAGTAAAGGGTGCCATTACAGAGTATAAGTAATAGTCAAGCAAAGGGCTCTAGAGCAGGGCATAAAACTGGAAATTACCC